>NZ_JBFAKW010000032.1:0-79083 GCF_040655955.1 Streptomyces sp. NPDC050263
CCGGCCTCGTTTCCGACCGCACCGCCGAGCGGTGATCGCCCACCAGCCAACCCGCCAGGCCGGCACACCCCGACCTCAGTCGCGCACCACGTCGTAACATCGGTGGCATGACCTGGCGACATTGATCCACCACCGGCTCCGACGTCCGTCGACTGACCGCGACGCTGTACGCGTACGCGTTCCTCGACGAGTTCGTGCTGCTCTACCCGGTGTACGCGCTGCTGTTCGCGGACACCGGGCTGTCCGTCGGACAGATCTCCTCCCTCTTCGTCCTGTGGTCGCTGACCGGCGTCCTCCTCGAGGTCCCCTCCGGGGCCTGGGCCGACGCGGTCTCCCGGCGGCTGCTGCTGTGGCTGGGCCCGCTGCTGGGCGGGGCCGGCTTCGCGCTGTGGGTGCTCTTCCCGTCGTACTGGGCCTTCGCGGCCGGCTTCGTCCTGTGGGGCGTCCGCGGGGCGCTCGGTTCCGGCGCGTTGGAGGCCCTCGTCTACGAGGAGCTGGAGCTGCTCGGCGCCGCCGACCGGTACGCCCGCGTCATGGGCCGCTCGCACGCGGTCGGCCAGCTGGCCGCGATGACGGCGATGGGGCTGGCCGGACCGGTCTTCGCGGCCGGCGGCTACCCAGCGGTCGGCGCGGCCAGCGTGCTGGCCTGCGTGCTCTGCGCCGCGACCGCGACCCGCTTCCCGGAACACCGGCCGCCCACGGGCGACGGCGACGGCTGGGCCACGACCCTGCGGACCGGACTGGCCGACGCCCACCGGGACCGCTCGGTGCGCGGCGCCCTGCTGCTCGTCCCGGCCGTGACGGCGGTGTGGGGCGCCCTCGACGAGTACACGCCCCTGCTGGTGCGGGACACGGGCGTGCCCGAGCGGGCCGTCCCGTACTGGCTGATGCTGATCTGGGCCGGCGTCACGGCCGGCAGTCTGCTCTCCGGGCCCGCCGAACGGCTGGGCCGCACCGGATTCGCCGCCGTGCTCACCGGCTCCGCGCTCGCTCTGGCCCTCGGCGCGCTGACCGGCGCCCCCGTCGGCATCGCCCTGGTCGCCCTCGCGTTCGGCGGCTTCCAGCTGGCGACCGTGCTGGCCGACGTCCGGCTCCAGCACCGCATCGAGGGCACCGGCCGGGCCACCCTCACCTCGGTCGCGAGCCTGGGCACCGAGGTGCTGACCATCGCCGTGTACGGCGCGTACGGCGTCCTCGGCTCGGCCTTCCCGCACGGCGCGGTCTTCGCGCTGTGCGCCCTGCCGTACCTGGTGACGGCGCTGTCGACGACCCGGGGGAGCGTCCGGGGCAGGAGCACGCAATGAATCGCCGCGAGAGGGTCGACGCACGCAACGAATCGTTCACCACTGCGCAACGGGTGCCGCTTGTCGGGCCGTCGGGAGCGCCCGTACCGTTAGGTGGCCCCCACAACCACTCTGTCACCCGACTTCCGCCCGGTGAGGATCACGCATGCGCACCGCCCTGCTCCAGAGCTCCGGCCGCCCCGGATCGGTCGTCGAGAACCTCAAGGTCCTCGACGAGGCCGCGGGCCGCGCCGCCGCCGCGGGCGCCGGGCTGCTCGTCGCGCCCGAGCTGTTCCTCACCGGTTACGCGATCGGCGACGACACCGCCCGCCTCGCCGAGCCCGCCGACGGGGACTCGGCGGACGCGGTCGCGGAACTCGCCGGACGGCACGGGCTCGCGGTCGCGTACGGCTACCCGGAGCGTTCCGGCGACACCGTCTTCAACTCCGCCCAGCTGATCTCCGCCGACGGCGCCCGCCTCGCGAACTACCGCAAGACCCACCTCTTCGGCTGCTTCGAGCGCGACCACTTCACGCCGGGCGAGCAGCCGGTCGTCCAGGCCGAACTGAACGGCCTCACCGTGGGCCTCATGATCTGCTACGACGTCGAGTTCCCGGAGAACGTCCGCGCCCACGCGCTCGCCGGCACGGACCTGCTCGTCGTGCCGACCGCGCAGATGCACCCGTTCCAGTTCGTCGCCGAGTCGATGATCCCGGTGCGCGCCTTCGAGAACCAGCTGTACGTCGCGTACGTCAACCGGGTCGGCCGGGAAGGGGAGTTCGAGTTCGTCGGGCTCTCCACGCTGGCCGGTCCCGACGGGGTCGCCCGGGCCCGCGCGGGGCGGGGTGAGGAGCTGGTGTTCGCCGACGCCGACCCGGTCGCCCTCGCCGCCTCCCGCGAGGCGAACCCGTATCTGACGGACCGCCGTCCCGGCCTCTACGGGTCCCTGGCCTGAATCCCCCTGCTCCCCTGTCTTCACCCGCAGCTTTCGCAAGGAGTCCCCACCCCATGACGTCCACCGTGCCCAACGCCGTCGAGCACGCAGACGCGCAGCAGCCGCCGATCACCATGTTCGGCCCGGACTTCCCGTACGCGTACGACGACTTCCTCGCCCACCCGGCGGGGCTCGGTCAGATCCCCGCGACCGAGCACGGCGCCGAGGTCGCCGTCATCGGCGGCGGACTGTCCGGCATCGTGGCCGCGTACGAGCTGATGAAGATGGGCCTGAAGCCGGTCGTGTACGAGGCCGACCGGATCGGCGGCCGGCTGCGGACGGTGGGTTTCGAGGGCTGCGACCCGTCGTTGACCGCCGAGATGGGCGCGATGCGCTTCCCGCCGTCCTCGACGGCGCTCCAGCACTACATCGACCTGGTCGGTCTGCGGACCGAGCCGTTCCCCAACCCCCTTGCCGAGGCGACCCCTTCGACGGTCGTCGACCTCAAGGGCGAGTCGCACTACGCCGAGACGGCCGAGGACCTTCCGCAGGTCTACCGCGACGTCGCCGACGCCTGGAACCGGTGCCTCGAAGAGGGCGCCGACTTCGCCGACATGAACCGCGCCCTGCGCGAGCGGGACGTGCCGCGCATCCGCGAGATCTGGGCCCGGCTCGTCGAGAAGCTCGACAACCAGACCTTCTACGGCTTCCTCTGCGACTCCGAGGCCTTCAGGTCCTTTCGGCACCGCGAGATCTTCGGCCAGGTCGGCTTCGGCACCGGCGGCTGGGACACGGACTTCCCGAACTCGATCCTGGAGATCCTCCGCGTCGTCTACACCGAGGCCGACGACCATCACCGCGGCATCGTCGGCGGCAGCCAGCAACTGCCGCTGCGGCTCTGGGAACGCGAGCCGGAGAAGATCGTCCACTGGGCGCAGGGGACCTCGCTCGCGAGCCTGCACGACGACCGGCAGCCCCGCCCGGCCGTGACCCGGCTGCACCGCACCGCGGGCGACCGGATCACCGTGACGGACGCGAACGGCGACATCCGCACGTACCGTGCGGCCGTTTTCACCGCCCAGTCCTGGATGCTGCTGTCGAAGATCGACTGCGACGACTCGCTCTTCCCGATCGACCACTGGACGGCGATCGAGCGCACCCACTACATGGAGTCCAGCAAGCTCTTCGTGCCCGTGGACCGGCCGTTCTGGCTGGACAAGGCCGTCGACGACCAAGGGAACCCGACGGGTCGGGACGTCATGTCGATGACGCTCACCGACCGCATGACCCGCGGCACTTACCTGCTCGACGACGGCCCTGACAGGCCCGCTGTCATCTGCCTCTCCTACACCTGGTGCGACGACAGCCTGAAGTGGCTGCCGCTGTCGGCGAACGAGCGGATGGAGGTCATGCTGAAGTCGCTCGGCGAGATCTATCCCAAGGTCGACATCAGGAAGCACGTCATCGGCAACCCGGTGACCGTCTCCTGGGAGAACGAGCCCTACTTCATGGGCGCGTTCAAGGCCAACCTGCCCGGCCACTACCGCTACCAGCGGCGCCTGTTCACGCACTTCATGCAGGACCGGCTGCCCGAGGACAAGCGGGGCGTCTTCCTCGCAGGCGACGACATCTCCTGGACGGCGGGCTGGGCCGAGGGCGCGGTGCAGACCGCGCTGAACGCGGTCTGGGGCGTCATGCACCACTTCGGCGGGACCACCGACGCGACCAACCCGGGCCCGGGCGACCTGTACGACGAGATCGCGCCGGTCGAACTCCCGGAGGACTGACCGACGGGCGTCACAGCGGCGTGAGCATCATGCGGCCCGCGAAGCCGACGGCCGTGTCGAGCCGGTCGGTGAACTCCTCGGCGACGTCGGGGAGTCGGCGCAGCGCCCACAGCGCGCGGGCCGCCGTCCACGTGGCGTCCCGGGCCCGCTCCAGGCTCCAGGAGCCCAGCAGATGGGTCAGGGGATCGGCGATCTGCAACAGATCGGGGCCCGGCATCAGCTCTTCGCGGATGCGCTCCTCCAGCGAGACGAGGAGATCGCCCACGCGGTCGAACTCGTCCTCCAGCTCGGCCGGTTCGCAGCCGAGGCTACGACAGGCGTCCACGACGGCGAGCGCGAGATCGTGCCCGATGTGCGCGTTGATGCCCGCGAGCGCGAACTGCAGCGGACGTACGCCGGGATGGCGGCGGAACTGGAGCAACGGGCGCCAGCAGGCCGGTGCGCGTCGGTCGGCCGGTGCCGGGTCGACCGCGTCCAGGTAGCGCTCCGCGAACCGTACGTCCAGCGTGATCGCGGCCTGCGGGTCCTTGAACCGGCCTCTGTCGATGCGCCGGTCGACCTCCTGGGTGACCGCGAGGTAGACGCGGTTGAAGACCGCGATCCCGTCGAGCGGAGGCAGGGCCGCGTCGAGGGCGCGCATCCGGGCGAGCACGTCGTCGACGCTCGTGGCGACGGCGCAGAACGCGTCGACGTCCGGCTCGACGGGAGTGGTGAACTGTTCCAATTGCGGCATGGGGGCAGATTCGCAGCCCTAGGCTGGCCCGCGTGCCGGCGGGCCCGACGCTTCCCCGGAACGGGGGAACGAGCCCGTCGCGCGGGAGGGGGAACAGCACGGTGCAAGGCTTACGTGTGCGGCGGGCCGGCCGACGGAGCGTCATGGTCGCCGTCGCCTCGGCGGTGGTCGCCCTGGGCGCCGCGACCGGGACGATGACCGCGCTCGGCGACGACGGTGACGTCGGCGGCGGACGCGACGCCGGGCGGGCCCGCCCGAAGGCGGGCGCGACGCTGCTGTCCCCCTCCTCACCGCCCTCCCCGCCCCAGTCCGCCTCCCCCTCGGCCGCCGCCTCCACGGCGAAGCCGACGCCCTCGGCCACCCGCACCACGAGCCGGCCCCGAGCGGCCGCCGTGCCCGCGAGCCTCTACCGCCACCCCGAGTCCCAGATCCTCGACTGGGTGCGCGCCCACCCGGCCGACCCGCGCGCCGACGTCATCGAGTCCCGGATCGCGAGCCGCCCGGCGGCCGTGTGGTTCGCCGACTACGCCCCCGACACGGTGACCGCACGGGTCCGCGCGGTCACCGCGGGAGCCGCCGCCCAGGGCCGGGTGCCCGTCCTCGTGGCGTACGCGATACCCGAGCGCGACTGCGGCGGGGCCTCCGAGGGCGGGGCGCCCGACGTCGGCGCCTACGCCGACTGGATCGACCGGTTCGCCGCCGGGCTCGGCTCCGGCGAGGCCGTCGTCGTCCTGGAACCGGACTCGATCGCCCAGGCCGGCTGCCTCGACGAGAGCGGACGGGCCGACCGCTTCGCCGCCCTGGCCCGCGCCGGGCGCGTGCTGAAGAGCGCGAACCCGATGGCGCGCGTCTACTACGACGCGGGCCACTCCGGCTGGAACGCCCCGGCCGAGCAGGCCGCGCTGCTGAAACAGGCCGGCGCCGCCTCGGCCGCGTCCTCCGACGGCGTCTTCAGCAACGTCTCCAACTTCCACGACACCGCCGCCGAGGCCGCCTACGACCGGCGCGTCCTGGACGCCCTCGGCGGCCCGCCCGGCCTGGGCGCGGTCATCGACACCAGCCGCAACGGCAACGGCGCGCCCGCCGACGGCGAGTGGTGCGACCCGGACGGCCGGAAGATCGGCCGAGCGCCCACGTTCGCCACCGGCGAGGACCGGATCGACGCCTACCTGTGGGTGAAGCTGCCGGGGGAGTCGGACGGCTGCAAGGGGGCGGCGGGCGAGTTCAGCCCGTCGTACGCCTACGAGCTGGCCTCGTCGTAGCTGCTCGTGCCCTCGTCCAACAGGGGCCGCGACGACTTGAGATGGGCGGGCGCGAAGGCGCGCAGCGCGTGGTAACCGGTGATGACGACGACCGTGCCGAGCGCGATGCCGCTCAGCGAGAAGGTGTCGGTGAACTTCATCGTCACGTTCCCGACGCCGATGATGACGCCCGCCGCGGCCGGCACCAGGTTCAACGGGTTGCGCAGGTCGACCCCGGCGTTGAGCCAGATCTGCGCACCGAGCAGACCGATCATGCCGTACAGGATGACGGTGATGCCGCCGAGGACGCCCCCGGGGATCGCGGCGACGACCGCGCCGAACTTCGGGCACAGGCCGAACAGGAGCGCGAACCCGGCGGCGGCCCAGTAGGCGGCTGTCGAGTAGACCCGGGTCGCGGCCATCACGCCGATGTTCTCGGAGTAGGTGGTGTTGGGCGGGCCGCCCAACGCCGTGGACAGCATCGAGCCGACGCCGTCGGCGGAGATCGCCGTGCCGAGCCGGTCGTCCAGGTCGTCGCCGGTCATCTCGCCGACCGCCTTGACATGCCCGGCGTTCTCCGCGACCAGCACGATCACGACCGGCAGCGCCACCAGGATCGCCGACCACTCGAAGGACGGCCCGTGGAACGTGGGCAGCCCGATCCAGTCGGCCTGCCCGACCCCGGACAGGTCGAGGCGCCAGTGATCGGTGACCTTGCCGCTCGCGTCGGCGGAGTGGATCCGGCCGAAGACCCGGTCGAACGCCCAGGAGACGACGTACCCGAACACCAGGCCGAGGAAGATCGCGATCCGGGACCAGAAGCCGCGCAGACACACCACCGCCAGACCGGTGAACAGCATGACCAGCAGGGCCGTCCACTGATCCTGCGGCCAGTAGGTGGCGGCGGTGACCGGGGCGAGGTTGAAGCCGATCAGCATCACGACCGCACCCGTCACGATCGGCGGCATCGCGGCGTGGATGATCCGCGCCCCGAACCGCTGCACCGCCAGTCCGACGACGAACAGCGCGGCCCCGACGACGAACACCGCCCCGGTGACGGTGGCGCTGGTGCCGCCCTGCGCCCGGATGATCGCGGCCACGCCCACGAAGGACAGGGAGCACCCGAGGTAGCTGGGCACCCGGCCGCGGGTCGCGAGCAGGAAGATCACGGTCGAGACGCCGGACATCATGATGGCGAGGTTCGGGTCCAGGCCCATCAGGACGGGCGCCACGAAGCTCGCCCCGAACATCGCCACCACGTGCTGGGCGCCGAGCCCGGCCGTGCGGGGCCAGGAGAGCCGCTCGTCGGGGCGGACCACCGCCCCGGGCGCCGGGGTGCGTCCGTCGCCGTGCAGTTTCCAGCGGACGCCAAGATCCATGGTGCGGGGTCGCTTTCGTGAGGATGCCGATGTCCGGATCATTCTCACGTGCAACCGGAGTCCGAACGACCGCTCAGGACCGGTCCGGCACCCTCTCGGCCTGCGGAGCGACCTTCGTGCCGACCGTCCGCTCGGCGCCCCGCAGCACACCCGCGAACGCCACCAGCCCGAACGCCAGCACCGTCACCACACCGAACGACACCACCAGGCTGGTCGCCTGCGCCACCCCGCCGATCAGGCTGGGGGCGATCAGACCGGAGGTGTAGGTGATCGTCGCGACGCCCGCGATGGCCTGGCTGGGGTTCGGCCCGCTGCGCCCCGCCGCGGCGAAGCAGAGCGGCACGACGACCGCGATGCCGAGTCCCATCAGCCCGAACCCGCCGATCGCCACCGCCGGGTCGTCCGCGACGACGATCAGCAGCCCGCCCAGCACGGCGAGGACCCCGTCCGCCCGGACCGTACGCACCGCGCCGAACCGGTTCACCGCCGCGTCGCCCGCGATCCGGGCCACCGCCATCGTCAACATGAAGCCGGTCGTACAGGCCGCCGCGAGCCCGGCCGACGAGTCGAGCCGGTCGCGCAGATACACGGCCGACCAGTCCAGACTCGCGCCCTCCGCGAACACCGCGCAGAACCCGACCGTGCCGATCAGCAGCGCGGAGCGCGGCGGCAGCGCGAACCGCTGCGGCGGCTCCTCGTCCTCGGCCGGATGCAGATCCAGCACCCAGCGGCAGGCCAGCAGACCGAGGGCGGTGAGGACGGCCGCCGCCAGCACATGGTGCAGCCGCGCGTCGGAGCCCAGGTGCGCGGCGAGCGTCCCGCCGGCCGAGCCGATCAGGGCGCCCGCGCTCCACATGCCGTGCAGCCCCGACATGATCGACCGGTCGAGCAGTCGTTCCACCTCGACGCCGAGGGCGTTCATCGCGACGTCGGCCATGCCCGCGCTGGCCCCGTACGTGAACATGGCCAGGCACAGCGTGAGCAGGTTCGGCGCGAGGGCGGGCAGGGTCAGCGCCAGCGTCCACAGCGCGAGCAGTCCGCGCAGGGCCGCCCGGCTGCCGAAACGGTGGGTGATCGAGCCCGCCAACGGCATCGCGCAGGCCGCCCCGAACGCCGTGAAGGCGAGGGCGAACCCGAGTTGGCCGGTGGAGACGCCGGCGTGGTCCTGGATCCACGGCACCCGGGTGGCGAACGAACCGGTGACCGCGCCGTGCACGGTGAACACGGCCGCCACGGCGTACCGGGCGCGCCGTACCTCCGACGGTGCGTGGACCACTTCACTCATTCTGCTGCCCCTCCTGACTCCGTGCCGCGTACCGCTGCCGTACCGCCCCGCCACCGTGCCGTCGTAAACTATCAGGAACCCTGCCTGATAAATAGAGTCCGTCCCGGACCCCGGTCGGCGGCCATGGGAGGATTCCGCGCATGCCCGCATCCCCGAGCACCGCCCGGGCCATCAACGACCGGCTCGCCCTACGGCTGCTGCAACACGAAGGCCCGTTGACGGCAGGGCAGTTGAAGCAGCTCACCGGCCTGTCCCGGCCCACCGTCGCCGACCTCGTCGAACGCCTCACCGCCTCCGGCCTCATCGAGGTCGCGGGGGAGACGGGCGAGCAGCGCCGCGGGCCGAACGCGAAGCTCTACGGCATCGTCGCCGACCGCGCCCACCTGGCCGCGCTGGACGTGCGCACCGAGGGCGTCGCGGTGCTCGTCTGCGACCTCGTCGGCCGGGTGCTCGCCGAGGCGTCCGTGCCGATCGGCGGCGACACGGGCACCGGGACGGCCGTGGAGCAGGCGGTCGCGCTCGTCGAGAGGGCGGTGAAGGAGGCAGGCGCCGACCGGCTGCACACCCTCGGCATCGGCGCGCCCGGCCTGATCGACCCCGCGACCGGCGAACTGCGCGACTCCAGCGGCCTGCCCGAGTGGCACCGCCGTCTGGTGGCCGCCCTCCAGGAGCGGTTGCCCCACGCGCACGCGCACGTCGAGAACGAGACCAACCTCGCCGCCCTGGCCGAACAGCGCGAGGGCGTCGCCCAAGACCGCGACACCTTCGTCCTGCTGTGGCTGGGGCACGGCACCGGCGCGGCGGTCGTCCTGGACGGCGCGCTGCGTCGCGGGGCCTCCGGCGGCACCGGCGAGATCGGCTTCCTGCCGGTCCCCGGCACGAGCGGCCTGCCCTCGGCGACGGACTGCGAGGGCGGCTTCCACTCCCTGGCCGGCTCGGCGGCGATCGCCGCACTGGCGGCGGAGCACGGACTCAGGGCGAGCGCACACGCCGACGAGCCGGTGGCGGCGGCGCTGGTCCGCCACGCGCTGGACGCGGTGCGCACCGGTCCGCCCCTTCTCTCCACTCCCTCCGCCCGCTTCCTCGACGCTCTCGCCGACCGTCTCGCCCTCGGGGCCGCCTCCGTCGTAGCAGTCCTCGACCCGGGCTGTGTGGTCCTCGGCGGGGAGGTCGGGCAGGCCGGCGGCGAGGTGCTCGCGGACCGGGTGGCGCAGCGGCTCCGGCAGATGGCGCCGCTGCCCACGGAGGTACGCCCCAGCGCGCTGGGCGGCGGCGCGGTGCTGCGCGGCGCACTGCTCACCGCCCGCGAGTCCGCCCAGGACGAGCTGTTCGGGGCGCCGCCCGAGAGGCTTCCCTAGGGGGCTTCTGATGGATCTCCGTGGGAGATCCATCAGAAGCCCCCTAGCGCCGGATGCGCGTCGCCAGGTACTCCTCGAACGTCCCCTTGCCCACCGCCCGCTCCGGCGCCAGGTGGCCGCCCTCGCGAAAGGCCCGGTAGGCCGCGCCCCACAGGGGTACGTTCGCCACCGCGCACCGCCTGCCGCTCGCCTTCAGGTACGCGCGGGCCAGCGACTCGAACGTGCGGACCTCGGGCCCGGCCATGTCGTCGACCCGGCCGGCCGGTGAGCCGGCCGCCAGTTCCGCGAGCCGGTCCGCGACCTCCGCGACCTCCACCGGCTGGTCGCTCACCCCGGCCGGCAGGACCAGCACCGGCACCTTGGCCAGCAGCTGGAAGAGCTGGACCAGCAGGTCGTGGAACTGGGTCGTGCGCAGCACGGTCCAGCCCAGCCCCGATTCCTCCACCAGCTGTTCCACCGCGAGCTTCGTCCTGTAGTAGGGGAGCGGCACCCGGTCCACGCCGATGATCGAGATGTAGAGCAGATGCCCCACCCCGGCCTTCTGCGCCGCGGCGATCAGGTGTGCGGCGGCCTGTTCGTCACCCCCGCGCGGGGTGGTCGCGCAGTGCACGATCGTGTCCACGCCCGCGACGGCCGCGTCCAGCCCGGCCCCGCCCTCGCGCAGGTCCACGGCGTACGGCCGGCTGTGCCGGCTCAGCGCCCGCGCCTCGTGCCCGTCCGCCGACAGCCGCGGGGCGACGAGCCGGCCGAGGGTTCCGGTTGCTCCGGTCACCAGGATCGTGGTCATGCCGTTCAGCCCCTTCGGACACCAGACATCGCACGGACGCGCTACGAGGTCCAGCCTGCCCGGGTTCGCCGCGGCCCGCACCCGAAGGAGCCCGGCGGCGGGCAAGGGCCGTCGTCACCGCCACCGGGCCGCACCCGTCGACCCTAGAAAGGACTAGACCAGCGCGTCAAGAGGTGGGGAACGGGCCCGGGTTGACACTCTGTGAGCCAACCCACACGGTTCACCTGTATGGACCACCACCGGGCGTGGCACACTGGCCCTGTACCTAAAGCAGCGCACTCCGGGGTCGGTGAAAGTCCGAACCGGCGGTTATAGTCCGCGACCCGGTCGCTTCCAGCGACCGGTTGACCAGGTGAAATTCCTGGACCGACGGTTAAAGTCCGGATGGGAGGCAGTGCGCGGCGGGCGGGCATTCGTGCGCGCCGCCGTATGTGCTCGTCCGAAGGGGCGGGTCTGTCCGGCGTCGCTCCCGGTGTCGTCGCTCGTACATTCTGTCGTCCTCGACAGGCCCCGGAGTCCGTGCCCCTATGTGGCAGGAGGACCCGGGAAGTGTTCACCGGAATCGTCGAAGAGCTGGGTGAGGTCACCGCCGTCGAGAATCTCGGCGACGCCTCCCGCTTCCGGCTGCGCGGCCCCGTCGTGACCGACGGTGCGAAGCACGGCGACTCCATCGCCGTGAACGGCGTGTGTCTCACCGTCGTCGAGCACGAGGGCGATGAATTCACCGCCGACGTCATGGCGGAGACCCTGAACCGCTCCAGCCTCGGCGCCCTCGGCGTCGGCTCCCGCGTCAACCTCGAACGCCCCACCGCCGTGGGCGCCCGCCTCGGCGGGCACATCGTGCAGGGCCATGTCGACGGCACCGGCGCGGTGTTGGAGCGCAAGCCCTCCGAGAACTGGGAGATCATCAAGATCTCGCTCCCCGCCGACCTCACCCGGTACGTCGTGGAGAAGGGCTCCATCACGGTCGACGGCATCAGCCTCACCGTCGTCGACGCGGGCCTCGACCACTTCACCGTCAGCCTCATCCCCACCACCCTCGCCCTGACCACGCTCGGCCTCAAGCAGCCCGGCGACCCGGTCAACCTCGAGGTGGACATCGTCGCCAAGTACGTCGAGCGGCTGCTGACCACGGGCCAGGGGGCAGGGCGGTGAACTCGCTGAACTCCGAGGCTTTCACCCTCCTCGATCAGCACATCCTCTGGTCGGACATGATCGGCAACATCCTCGGCCTGATCACCCTCGCGCTCGGCTGGCGCCGGTCCCTGTGGACCTGGCCGGTGCAGTTCCTCTCCGGGTTCGTCCTGTTCGGCGCCTTCTACGGCCATCTGACCGGCAGCGCCGGCAAGCAGGTCGTCGTCATGGTCGTCGCCCTGTACGGCTGGTGGCAGTGGAACCGGAGCAGGGGGCGGTCCGCGGACGGCCAGATCACGCCCCGGTTCGCCAGCTGGGTCGAGCGCGGCGCCATGGTGGGCGCCGCCGCCGTCGGCACGGTCGCCGTCGCCCTGCTCTTCAAGGCCTATCCGTCCCTGTCCTGGGACCCCTGGCCGGACGCCTACATCTTCGTCGGCACCATCGTCGCCATGTACGCCCAGGCTCGCGGGATGGTCGAGTTCTGGATCGCCTGGCTCCTCGTCGACGTCGTCGGCGTCCCCCTCAACTTCGCCAACGGCTACGCCTTCTCCGGCTTCGTCTACGTCATCTACGGCGCGCTCGTCCTGTGGGGCATGCGCGACTGGTGGCTGCGCTCCCGCAAGGCTTCGCACCCCGCTCTGGAAGGAGCGCCGGCATGAGTACCGCACCGATCCTCTACAGCACGGACGGCATCGAGGACTTCGCGCTGGACCCCGTCGAGCAGGCCATCGCCGACATCGCGGCCGGCCGCCCCATCGTGGTCGTCGACGACGAGGACCGCGAGAACGAGGGTGACCTCGTCGTCGCCGCCGAGAAGGCCACGCCCGAGATCATCGCCTTCATGATGAGCGAGTGCCGCGGCCTGATCTGCGCCCCGATGGAGGCCGAAGAGCTGGAGCGCCTGGAGCTCCCGCAGATGGTCGCGGACAACACCGAGTCGATGCAGACGGCGTTCACGGTCTCCGTCGACGCCTCCGCCGCCCACGGCGTCACCACCGGCATCTCGGCCGCCGACCGCGCCACCACGCTGCGACTGCTGGCCGGCGGCCGGGCGCAGGCCACGGACTTCGTCCGGCCCGGGCACATCTTCCCGCTGCGCGCCAAGCCCGGCGGTGTCCTGACCCGCAACGGCCACACCGAGGCCGCCGTCGACCTCGCCCGGCTCGCGGGGCTGCGCCCGGCCGGCGCGATCGTCGAGATCGCCGGCGAGGACGGCCGGATGCTCCGGCTGCCCGAACTGATCCCCTTCGCCCGCAAGCACGGCCTGACGATCATCTCCATCGAGGACCTGATCGCCTACCGCCGCGGCTCCGAGCCCACCGTCCGGCGCGAGGCCGAGACCCGACTGCCCACCGTCCACGGCACGTTCACCGCGTACGGCTACCGCTCCACCGTCGACGGCGTCGAGCACGTCGCCCTCGTCCACGGCGAGATCGGCGACGGCAAGGACGTCCTCGTCCGGGTCCACTCCGAGTGCCTCACCGGCGATGTCTTCGCCTCCCTGCGCTGCGACTGCGGCCCCCAGCTCGACGCGTCCCTGGAGCGCATCCAGAGCGAGGGCCGGGGCGTGGTGGTCTACCTGCGCGGACACGAGGGCCGCGGCATCGGACTGCTGTCGAAGCTGCGGGCGTACGAGCTCCAGGAACAGGGCCACGACACCCTGGACGCCAACCTGGAGCTGGGCCTGCCCGCCGACGCCCGTGACTACGGGGCGGGCGCGCAGATCCTCGAGGACCTCGGTGTGCACAGCGTCCGGCTGATGACGAACAACCCCGAGAAGACCGACGCGCTCGTCCGGCACGGTCTGGAGATCACCGCCCGCGAGCCGATGCCCGTACAGGCCGGCGAGCACAACATCCGCTACCTGCGCACCAAGCGGGACCGGATGGGACACGACCTGCCCTGGCTGGACACGGCTCCCGTGTCCCCCTGCGGCAACCAGTAAGAACACCAGCGAGGAGAGACGTGAGCGGCAAGGGTGCACCGGAACTGTCCGTACGCAATGTGGGTGACCTGCGGGTCGCCGTCATCGCGGCACAGTGGCACGAGAAGGTGATGGACGGTCTGGTCGACGGCGCGCTGCGCGCCCTGCACGACCTCGGCATCGACGAGCCGACCCTCCTGCGGGTCCCCGGCAGCTGGGAGCTCCCGGTCGTCGCCAAGGTGCTGGCCGGGCGGGGCTACGACGCGATCGTCGCCCTCGGAGTCGTCATCCGCGGGGGCACCCCGCACTTCGAGTACGTGTGCCAGGGCGTCACCCAGGGCCTCACCCAGGTCTCTGTGGAGACCGGCGTCCCCGTCGGCATGGGCGTCCTCACCTGCGACACCGAGGAGCAGGCCCTGGACCGGGCCGGCATCGAGGGCTCGAACGAGGACAAGGGACACGAGGCGGTGACGGCGGCCGTGGCGACCGCGGCCACCCTCCGCTCAGTATCCGAACCCTGGCGCTAGGCCGGCCGACACAACGGCTAGGGTGGGATCACCATGTCCAAGAAGACGTTCGAGGAGCTCTTCGTCGAGCTCCAGCAGAAGGCCGCCAGCGGCGACCCCGCCACTTCCCGCACCGCAGAGCTCGTCGGGAAGGGCGTCCATGCCATCGGCAAGAAGGTCGTCGAAGAGGCCGCCGAGGTGTGGATGGCGGCCGAGTACGAGGGCAAGGAGGCAGCCGCCGAGGAGATCTCGCAGCTGCTCTACCACGTCCAGGTGATGATGGTCGCCCGCGGAATCTCGCTGGACGACGTGTACGCCCACCTGTAGAACCCTTTCCAGACAAACCCATCCCCAGTTCACGTTCCATGCGAAGGAAGCCGACCTCATGCTGCGCATCGCCGTCCCCAACAAGGGTTCCCTGTCAGGCCCTGCGGCGGAGATGCTGCATGAGGCCGGCTACCAGCAGCGCCGGGAGTCCAAGGAACTGCGGATCGTCGACCCGGTCAACGAGGTCGAGTTCTTCTACCTCCGCCCCCGCGACATCGCGATCTACGTCTCCTCCGGCCGCCTCGACATCGGCGTCACCGGCCGCGATCTGCTGATCGACTCCGGCGCCAACGCCGAGGAGATCCTGCCGCTCGGCTTCGCCCGCTCCACCTTCCGCTTCGCCTCCAAGCCGGGCGCTGCGGCCGGCGTCGAGGACCTCAAGGGCAAGACGGTCGCCACCTCCTACGAGGGCATCGTTGCCAAGCACCTCGCCGACAACGGGATCGACGCCGCCGTCGTCCACCTGGACGGCGCCGTCGAGACCGCCATCGAACTCGGTGTCGCCGAGGTCATCGCGGACGTCGTCGAGACCGGCACCTCGCTGCGCAACGCGGGCCTGGAGGTGTTCGGCGATCCGATCATGAAGTCCGAGGCCGTCGTGATCCGCCGCACCGGCGCGGACGCCGAGGAGCCGAAGGTCCAGCAGTTCCTGCGCCGCCTCCAGGGCGTCCTGGTCGCCCGGACGTACGTGATGATGGACTACGACTGCCGCGTCGAGCAGCTCGAGAAGGCCGTCGCGCTGACCCCGGGCCTGGAGTCGCCGACCGTCTCCCCGCTGCACAACGAGGGCTGGGTCGCCGTCCGCGCCATGGTCCCCGCCAAGGAGGCCCAGCGGATCATGGACGACCTCTACGACATCGGCGCCCGCGCCATCCTGACCACGGCCATCCACGCCTGCCGCCTCTGAGGCCCCGAGAGACCCACGCGAAGATGTCCGATGCCCCGGGCGGCGACCTGCCCGCCCTCCCCGTCACCTTCCGGCCGGGCCGCACCCGTGTGGTGCTGCTCACGGCCGGCGTGGTGATCCTGTTCGTGATCTCCGCCGTCGCGATGCTGCTGGAGCAGCTCGGCCCGGGGGAGCGGCTCAGCTTCATCCTCACCGGCGCGCTCGTCTTCTGGGTGCTCGCCCGGCTCGCCCGGGTGCGGGTCGTCGCCGACGACTCCGGTGTCACAGTCGTGAACATCGCCTCCAACCGGCGTCTGGCCTGGGCGGAGATCCTCCGGGTGAACCTCCGGCCGGGCGACCCCTGGGTGTTCCTCGACCTCAGCGACGGCACCAGCCTGCCGGCCCTCGGCATCCAGCCGGGCATCGACAAGCAGCAGGCCATCGCCGACGCGCGGGCCCTGCGCGCACTCGCCGAAGCCAGGTCGATCCGGGACCCGGAGCCGGCCCCCGAGAAGGACCCCGAGCAAGATCAGGGCTGACTCGGGGCCGTCCACCCTGCCGCTGGAGCCCCTGTCTTGATTAATCTGGTGACGGAGGCGTTCCCCTTGCGCCTCCACCCCTGTTGTGCCCTGCCGGGCGCACGGGGGTTCCTGCTACCCGAGGAGTGACCCTCTCCGGCGATGGACGGTTCGTCCTGTAGTACCTGCGCCGCCCCCACCCGACACAGTTCGGAGGCGGCGGCAACATGACCACCCCCTTGCTGCTCCTGGCAGCCGCGTTCCTGCTCATCCTCGCCAACGGCTTCTTCGTCGCCGCCGAGTTCGGCCTCGTCACGGTCGAACGCCCGGAGGCCGAGAAGGCCGCCGCGGAGGGCGACAGACGAGCCCGTACGGTCGTCGAGTCGCTGAAGGAACTGTCCTTCCAGCTCTCCGGCACCCAGCTCGGCATCACCATCACCTCCCTCGTCGTCGGCATGCTCGCCGAACCGGCGCTCGCGGAGCTGCTGCACGGCCCGTTCACCGCGATCGGCATCCCCGAGGGCGCCGTCTCCGGTGTCGCCGTGGCCGTCGGCATGCTGCTGGCGTCCGCCGTGCAGATGGTGATCGGCGAACTCGTGCCCAAGAACTGGGCGGTGTCCAAGCCCCTTCAGGTCGCGCGGTTCGTCGCGGGCCCGCAGGCCGCCTTCTCCCGCCTGTTCCGACCGGTGATCTCGGTCCTCAACACCGTCGCCAACCGGCTGGTGCGCGCGCTCGGCGTCGAGCCCACCGAGGAGCTGGCCTCGGCCCGCACCCCGGGCGAACTGGTGTCCCTGGCCCGACACTCCGCCCAGGCCGGCGCCCTCGAACAGGACACGGCCGACCTCTTCGTGCGGACCCTCTCGTTGGCCGAGCTGACCGCGCAGCACGTCATGACCCCGCGGGTGAAGGTCAGCGCCCTGCAGTCGTCGGCCACCGCCGAGGACGTGGTCAACCTGACCAGGGCCACCGGCCTGTCCCGGTTCCCGGTCTACCGCGAGAAGATCGACGAGATCGTCGGCATGGTCCATCTCAAGGACGCCCTGGCGATTCCCGTCCACGACCGGCTGCGCACCCCGCTCGGCCGCATCGCCCGACCGGCCCTGCTGGTCCCCGAGACCCTGCCCGTCCAGCCCCTGCTGGCCCGGCTGCGCAGCGAGCAGCCCATCGCCGTCGTCGTGGACGAATACGGCGGCACGGCCGGCGTGGTCACCCTGGAGGACATCGTCGAGGAGATCGTCGGCGAGGTCCGCGACGAGCACGACGGCCAGGACACCCCCGAACTCGCCGCGGCCCCGCCCGAGGAGGGCAGGCCCGCCTGGGACGTGGACGGCAGCTGCCGCGTCGACACCCTCCAGCGCATAGGCCTGGAGGTCCCGGAGGGCCCGTACGAGACGGTCGCCGGGCTCGTCGCCGACCTGCTCGGGCGCATCCCGGCCGTCGGCGACCGGGCCGAGCTGCCCGGCTGGCGGCTCTCGGTGCGCAGGGTCGGCCACTACCGGGCCGAACGGGTCCGGCTGGTGCGGACCGGCCAGGTCGTGGAGGTCGCCCGATGAGCGCCCTCCAACTCGTCTTCGCCGCGCTGCTCGTGCTCACCAACGGCTTCTTCGTCGGCGCCGAGTTCGCACTCGTCTCGGTCCGGCGCAGCCAGATCGAGCCCCTGGGCACCGCGCGGGCCCGCCAGGTCCTGCACGGCCTGGAACGCCTGCCGCAGATGATGGCGGCGGCCCAGTTCGGTATCACCGTCTGCTCCCTCACCCTGGGCGCGGTCGCCGAACCGACGGTCGCGGGGCTGTTGGAGCCGTTCTTCGAATGGATCCACCTGCCGCACGGCATGATCCATCCGCTGGGCTATGTCATAGCCCTCGCGGCCGTGGTCTTCTTCCACCTCGTCATCGGCGAGATGGTCCCGAAGAACCTCGCCATGGCGGCCCCCGAGAAGGCCGCGCTGTGGCTCAGCCCCGGCCTGGTCGCCTTCGCCCGGCTGTGCCGGCCGATCACCGTCGCCCTCGGCGCCTGCGCCCAGGGCATCCTGCGGCTCTTCCACGTGGAGCCCCGGGACGAGGTCGAGGCCGTCGTCACGAGCGAGCAGCTGAACCGGCTGCTGGAGGACTCCGGCCAGGCCGGTCTGCTCGGCCCCGAGGAGCAGGAGCGGCTGGAGGACGCGCTGGAGCTGGGCTCCCGCCCGGTGACGGACGTGCTGTTGAAGGGCGAGTCCCTGGTCACGGTCGGCCCGGCGGTCACTCCGGGCCAGATCGTCGAGCTGACCGCCCGCACCGGCTACTCCCGCTTCCCGGTCGCCGCGGAGAACGGCGCCTACATGGGCTATCTGCATGTGAAGGACGTCCTCGACGTGGAGGACTCCGAGCGGGCGGTGCCGCAGCAGGTGTGGCGTCCGATGACGACCCTGCGCTCCGAACTGCCGCTGGACGACGCGCTGACGGTGATGCGCCGGGCGGCGACCCACCTGGCGCAGGTCGCCGACGCGTCCGGCAAGGTCCTCGGCCTGGTCACGCTGGAGGACGTACTGGAACTGCTGGTGGGCGAGGTCACCGACCCGGCCCACCGGGACATTTTGGAGGTCAGGCTGACGGAGCCGAGGGCGAGCGACGATCCGGAGGAGGCGCTGGCGAGCTGAGGCCTCGCTGGACGTCCGGCAAACCCTGTGCGTCGTCCGCGGGTCCGTTGTGGCTGGTCGTGCGGTTCCCCGCGCCCCTCGGGGCGCGGCGGAACCCGCGGGCCCTCACATCGGGGAGGAATCCCGCGGGCCCCGTCCCGAGAGGACCTCGCCGTACGCCTGCATCAGGTCCGGGAGTCGCAGTGTCGACAAGTCGTCCCGGGTCAGTGCGCCCAGGTAGGTCGACAGGCGCAGATCACGGTAGGCGCAGCTCTTCTCGTACAGGGTGCGCAGAAACCGTCCGTTGCCCAGTTCGTCGATCCACCCCTGGTCGACCACGTGCCCGGCGATCGAGCGCAGCTCGTCCAGGGCCTCCTCGTCCCACACGTCACCGTTCTCCGCGGCCAGCACCTCGCCGATGGAGGTGAGTTCGAGGGGCCGGTAGGAGGGGAAGTCGACGCGCGTCGTGAAGCGGGAGGACAGCCCGGGGTTCGCGGCCAGCAGCCGGTCCATGCCCTCCGGGTAGCCGGCCAGGATCACCACCAGGTGGTCCCGGTTGTCCTCGGCCCGTTTCAGCAGCACCTGCAACGCCTCGTCGCCGTACGCGTCGCCCTTGCCGTAGCCGGAGTTGGAGAGCGAGTACGCCTCGTCGACGAAGAGCACACCGCCCAGCGCGGAGTCGATCAGCTCGTTGGCCTTCACGGCCGTCTGGCCGAGGTACTCGCCCACCAGGTCGGCCCGCTGGGCCTCCACGAGATGGTCGCCGCCCAGCAGCCCGAGTGCGTAGAAGACGCGGCCGAGGATGCGGGCCACCGTGGTCTTGCCGGTGCCGGAGGGCCCGGAGAAGACGAAGTGTCGCTTCGGAGGCTGCACCGGAAGGCCCTGCCCGGTCCGCAGCCGGGCCATGTTGAGCTGCGCCGACAGTGCCTTGACCTGGCGTTTCACCGGCTCCAGGCCCACCATGCGCTCCAGTTCGGCGAGCGCCTCCTCGAGTAACACGGGGTCGGTGGGCCCGGCCGGCAGCGGGGAGGCGACGAGGTTCTTCTCGCGCACCGCCGGGTCGGTCACCGACGGCAGCGGGACGACCGGCGGCAGGTCGGCGGGCTCGGTGAGCCGCAGGTCCCGGCCCTCCGTGCCGAACAGCGGGTCGAAGCCGTCCGGCCCGTCCACCATGTCCTGCCCGACCCCGGTGAGCGTGATCGCCGCGAGGTCGGCCGAGTCGTCGTAGCCGTCGCCCTCGGCGATCGCGGCGAGCCGGGCCGTGGTGTCCATGAAGGCGGCGTCGACGCGGTGCACGGCCCGGTACAGCGGCAGCGCGGCCGCCGAACGGCCGGTGCCCTCGTGCGCCCGGGCCAGCCAGTACCGCAGCTCCTTGCGCTGCGGCTGCTCGCTGCGGCAGCGCATCAGGGCCGCCGAGAGCAGCGGCTCGGCCTGTCCGTACATCTCCAGCCGCACCCGGGCCATCCCGCCGAACAGCCCGGCCTCGATGCCGAGCAGCGGGTCGTCCAGCAGCGGGTCGGTGTGCCGGACCAGTTGTTCCCAGTCCTTGACGAGGTAGGCGCGGCAGGCGTGCAGGAAGCGGACCTGGTGGTCGGCGTCGACGGGCGGCAGCCCGGCGAGCGCCCGGTCCAGCTCGGGCACATGGCGGCCGTCCAGCCAGTGCGAGGCGTGCGCGAGGAGCAGATCGCGCGGGCTCT
Source organism: Streptomyces sp. NPDC050263 (assembly GCF_040655955.1). Lineage (NCBI taxonomy): Bacteria > Bacillati > Actinomycetota > Actinomycetes > Kitasatosporales > Streptomycetaceae > Streptomyces > Streptomyces sp. NPDC050263. The sequence continues at coordinate 20,394 of NZ_JBFAKW010000032.1, forward strand.
CCAGCACCGGTTGGACCCACCAGCCCAGCCAGTACCAGGAGTTGAGGGTGCGGCGGTGCCGGGTCCGCTGCTCGCCGAAGCGCTCGCGGTGCCGGAACATCCTCAGCAGCGCGGTCGTCGTGTCGACACGCAGCGCGTGCAGCCCGAGCCAGCCGTCGGCCATCCCGGGGTCGATCCGCACCGCGGTGCGGAACTCCTCCTCCGCCTGCGGATACGCGCCCATGGTGTAGGCGTCCACGCCGCGTAGCCAGGCGAGGTCGGCCGGGGCCTCCAGACCCTGCGTTCCGAAGTCCATCACGTCCCCCACGAACCGTGCCCCCGTCGGTGGACAGCCGGGCCGTCGTTCGCCGGCTGCCTTGGTCGAACCGCTGTGCCGCGGACCGGAGTTGCCAGGTGCGCGTAAGCCCTGTCCAGGTCGCACCGAGGGCATCGTACCTGCGTGGACAGGGCCCGCCGTAGGGTGCCGCACAGGCCGTTTGGCGAGGTGGGAGCAGGACGGGGCGCATACCGGGCGGTGACCCTGGGTGAGCGGAACGTGCCGTGCCGCGTCCGGAAAACGGCCGGCGAACGGGTTGAGGACAGAACGAAGCCCCCGATCACGGGGGAACAACCGGGGGCTTCGCGTCTGAGGGCGGCTTCGAATGCCGCACATTGAGAACGTAAGTCCTGTACGGGCCACCGGTCAAGCGGAGTTGGGGCACTTGGCGAACTTCGGATGTGGGAGCCTTCACAGGTTCACCACATCGCGGGTGGTCCCTCACGGTGGGTGACATCCTGGTGCGGACCAATGTCTCCCGCGGGCCCCGGCAGCACCTCGTACCCCTGCTGCAACTGCCGCACCAGCAGATCCGCATACGGTCGCGACGGATCCTCGGCGAAGTGGCGGACTTCGGCCGGAACCCATCCGTCCCAGAATTCCCGCTGCTCCTCGCCGTCCCGTGACCGGCCGCGCGCCCATGCCTCCTCGGCCGGCACGTCCATCCACAGCAGGCACGCCAGGAACGGCCGCAGGGCGCGGCGGCCCGCGCCGACTCCCTCGACCAGGACGACGGGCGCGGCGGGCAGCACCCCGGCCGGGCCGAAGCGGCGGGCGCGCCAGTCGTAGGAGGCGTAGCGCGCGCTCTCGCCGCGGCCGAAGGGCTCGATCACCTGGGCGCGCAGGCGGTCGGTCCACGCGAAGAGCTCGTCGTGGCTGGCGATGTCGTCGAGGCGCAGCACCGGCGCACCGCCCAGCGCCCCGGCCAGCCGCCCGGTGAAGGTCGACTTCCCCGAGCCGGCGTGTCCGTCGACGGCGATCAGCCGCACCGGCCCGCAGGACGGGGGCAGGCGGCGGAGCCGGGCGGCGAGCTGGTCGATGACGGGTCCTGGCGGGCTGGGGCGCGGGGCGCGGGGTGCGGGCGGGAAGACGTCGGTACGGCGGCGAAAGTCTACGGCCGCCGGTCCACACGACTGGCTCAGGCGGATGCCCTCGTGGGCGTGGCATGGGCGGAAGCGCCGGCGGGCGAGTCCATAGTGGGCGCACAGCCGTGCAGACACCTTGGGGGTCCCCGCCCATGAGCAGAGTCGAACAGCCGTCCCGCCGATCCGTCCTCGCCACCGTGGTCGCCGCCGCGCTGGCCGGGGGCTCGGCCCCGTCCGCGACGGCCGCCGACGCAGAGGCGACAAGGGGCTCCGGCCGGCGCGGGGACACCGGGGACACCGGGGACACGGAATCGGCCCCCGCCCGCTCCGTCGACTACCGCGCCTGGATCACGTACGCGGACTGGAGCGCCGGCACCGCCCGGGGCGCCCGTGCCGTCGCGGGCGACCGTCCCGGCGTCGCCGTCGCCACCCCCCTCGGCACCGTCGACTACACCGACCCGCACACCAAGGCCACCGCCGCCTGGGAGCACGCGACCTGGACCTCCCCGCCGCACGCGCTCGCCGTCCCCTCGACGGAGGTGATCGCCTCCTGGAACGCGAGCACCCCGGCCGGGACCTGGCTCCAGGTGGAGCTGAAGGGCGCCTACTCCGACGGCACGGACACGCCCTGGTACGTGATGGGCCGCTGGGCCTCCGGCGACCAGGACGTCAAACGGACCTCGGTCGACGGCCAGAGCGACGGCAGAAGCACCGTGTGGACCGACACCCTCGCGATCGACGACGCCTCGACGGGCCTGCGCGTCGCCTCGTACCGCCTCCGGCTCACCCTGTACCGCCGCCCCGGCACCCAGCTCACCCCGACCGTGTGGCGGCTCGGGGCGATGGGCTCCGACGTCCCGGACCGCTTCACCGTCCCTGCCTCCGTGCCCGGCCTCGCGCACGAGCTGAGCGTCCCGCGCTACTCGCAGGAGATCCACCAGGGCCAGTACCCCGAGTACGACAGCGGCGGCGAGGCCTGGTGCAGCCCGACCTCCTCGCAGATGATCGTCGAGTACTGGGGCGGCCGGCTCAGCGCCCAGCAGCTGGCATGGGTCGATCCCGCCTACGCCGACCCGCAGGTGTGCCACGCGGCCCGCTTCACCTACGACCACCAGTACGGCGGCTGCGGCAACTGGCCGTTCAACGCCGCCTACGCGGCCACCTTCGCCGACCTCCAGGGCGTGGTCACCCGGCTCGGCTCGCTCACCGACCTCGAGACGCTGATCGCCGCCGGGATCCCGGCCATGACGTCCCAGTCCTTCCTCAAGGAGGAGCTCACCGGAGCGGGGTACGGCACGGCCGGGCACCTGATGACCGTGATCGGCTTCACGGCGGCCGGCGATGTGATCGCCAACGATCCCTACTCGGCGAACGACTCGGCGGTGCGGCGCGTGTACCGGCGGCGGGAGTTCGAGAACGTCTGGCTCAGGAGCAAGCGCCACAACGCGAGCGGCAATGTGGTCTCCGGCACCGGAGGCGTCTGCTACCTCTACTTCCCGGCCCGTCCGACCGCGCGCCAGTGCCAGGCCCTCACGGCGGTGGGCGTCCCCGTGTGAGCAAGGTCTCTGTCGCAAATGCCTCGCGAGGTGGCAAGGTGGACGGATGACCGCACAGACTGCCACCGCCGCCCGCACCCGCACCGGCGGCCCCGGGGCCGCCGGCCCGAAGCTCCTGGAACACGTCATGGGCTGGGTCCTCGTCGCGGTCGTCGCGATGCTGATCACCCAGCTGGGACTGCTGTGACGGGCGTGACCTGACGCACGGTTGACCTGACATACTGCGGATGTCCCGCAGACTGCCCGAGACCAGGGTCGAAATTGAATATCAGTGAACAGCGCGAAGTCGCCCGTCCCCGGGCACGCGGCACCGAGCGCTCACTGGCGCGTCGCGCCGAACTCATCTCCATCGGGCGGAAGTTGTTCGCCGACACGTCCTACGACGCGCTCTCGATGGACGACATCGCCCGGCAGGCGCACGTCGCCAAGGGGCTGATCTACTACTACTTCCAGTCCAAGCGCGGCTACTACCTGGCGATCATCCAGGACTCCGTCGCGGATCTGGTCACCTTCGCGGCGAGCGGTCACGAACTTCCCCAGGTGGACCGGGTGCACCGCACCATCGACAGCTACCTGCGCTACGCCGAGCACAACCAGGCCGCCTACCGGACGATCGTCAGCGGCGGCGTCGGCTTCGACACCGAGGTGCACGCCATCCGGGACGGGGTGCGCGCGGCCATCGTCGCGACCATCGCCGAAGGCGCGTACGGCAGCGGCGACATCCCGCCGCTGCCCCGCATGGGCCTGCTCGCCTGGGTGTGCAGCGTCGAGGGCGCCACCCTGGAGTGGATCGCCCGCCCCGAACTCTCCCGCGAGGTCATGGGCGACCTGCTGGTGAAGACCCTGGGCGGCTCCATGCGCGCCATCGAGGAACTCGACCCCGCCTTCCCCACCCCGAAGCCGGCCCGGCGCGAGGACTGACGCACCGGACAACGGCACTTGGGGCGAAGGCTCGTGGTCCTCCGCCCCAAGTGCCTTGTTCGGTGGCCTACTTGATCGCCTTGATCAGCTCACCGTTCGCGGTGTCCCCGCTCAGTTCCCAGAAGAACGTGCCGCCCAGGCCCTGCTTCGACTTGTACTTCATCTTCGTGGCGATGGTCGCCGGGGTGTCGTAACTCCACCAGTCGTTCCCGCACTTGGCGTACGCGGTGCCGCCGACCGTGCCGGTCGCCGGGCACTTGGTCTTGAGCACCTTGTAGTCCTCGTTGCCCGCCTCGTACGTGCCCGCCGCCGGCCCGGTGGCCGTGCCGCCCGGCTTCGCCTGGGTGACGCCGGTCCAGCCGCGCCCGTAGAAGCCGATGCCGAGGAGCAGCTTGCGCGCCGGGATGCCCAGGCTCTTCAGCTTGGCGATCGTGGCGGCGGAGTCGTAGCCCTGCTGCGGAATGCCGGGGTATGAGGTCAGCGGCGAGTGCGGTGCCGTCGGGCCGGTGGCCGCCCAGGCGCCGAAGTAGTCGTAGGTCATCGGGTTGTACCAGTCGACGTAACGTGCCGCGCCGGCGTAGTCCGCCGCGTCGATCTTGCCGCCGCTGGTGGCGTCCGCGGTGATCGCCGCGGTGATCAGCTCCCGCTTGCCGAACTCGGCGCGCAGCGCCTTCATGACGTCCCGGAACGCCTCGCGGCCGCTGGTGTCGCAGGTGAGGCCGCAGGCGTTCGGGTACTCCCAGTCGATGTCTATGCCGTCGAAGACGTCCGCCCACCGGGAGTTCTCGACGAGGTCGTGGCAGGACTTGGCGAAGGCCGCCGGGTCCTTGGCCGCCTCGCCGAAGCCGCCCGACCAGCTCCAGCCGCCGAACGACCAGATGACCTTGAGGTTCGGGTGCAGTTTCTTCAGCTTGCGCAGCTGGTTGAAGTTGCCGCTGAGCGGCTGGTCCGCGGTGTCGGCGACGCCGTCCACGGACTCCTCGGCGGTGAACGGCTTGTCGGTGTCCGCCCAGGAGTCGCCGAGGGCGCACTTGCCGTCGGTCACGTTGCCGAAGGCGTAGTTGATGTGGGTGAGCTTCTTCGCGGAGCCGGACGTCTCGATGTTCTTGACGTAGTACTGCCGGTCGTAGATGCCCCAGTCGGTGAAGTAGCCGACGACCTTGGAGCCTGCTGCGCCGGTCGTGCCGACGGCCTGGCCCGCGGCGGGGCCGGGCTCTTCGGCGGTGGCGGTGCCGGTGCCCGCGCCGGCGAGCAGGGCGGCGCCGAGAGCGGCGCAACAGGCGGCTGTCAGGAGCGTCCGGAACCGGGCGCGGGGGTGGAGCGGGGTGTGCATCGGGTGTCTCCTCGCAGGGACAGGCAGGGGGACGGGGGGTGGCGACAGAGAGGGGATCGCATGCCGATTGGCATGAACGCGGGGAAGCGTTGGACCGAAACGGTAGGTGGACTAGACCAGTCAGGTCAATGGTTTGGACCAATCAGTCGTGCGGCGACGGCTCCCCGCGCGCATACTCACAGCGCGAAGCAGCGAGTCCAGGGAGGAGGAAGCCGTCATGCCCGACCGCCCGCCGACGCCGGTGGACCGCGTCCTGCCCACGGCCGAGGCCAGGCACCTCATGACGCTGGTTCGCGACATCGCCCGCCGCGAGATCGCGCCGGCCGCCGCGGAGGAGGAGGACGCCGGCCGCTTCCCGCGCGAGCTGTTCACCCTCCTGTCCGAATCGGGGCTGCTCGGCCTCCCCTACGACTCCGCGTACGGCGGCGGCGACCAGCCCTACGAGGTCTATCTCCAGGTCCTCGAAGAGCTCGCCGCGGCCCGGCTCACCGTCGGACTCGGCGTCGGCGTGCACACCCTGGCCGCCTACGCGCTCGCCGCCCACGGCACGCGGGAGCAGCGGGCCGCGCACCTGCCCGCCGTGCTCGGCGGCGGACTGCTCGGCGCGTACTGCCTGTCCGAGCCGTCCTCCGGATCGGACGCGGCCTCGCTGCGGACCCGGGCCGTGCGGGAGGGCGGGGGAGACTGGGTGATCACCGGCGCCAAGGCCTGGATCACCCACGGCGGGATCGCCGACTTCTACACCGTCATGGCCCGCACCGGCGGCGCGGGCCCGCGGGGGATCACGGCGTTCCTCGTGCCCGCCGACGCCGCGGGCCTGAGCGCCGCGGCCCCCGAGCGGAAGATGGGGCTGAAGGGATCGCCCACCGCCCAGGTCCACTTCGACGGCGTGCGCGTCCCGGACGCCCGGCGCCTCGGCGACGAGGGTCAAGGCTTCGCGATAGCCCTGGCCGCGCTGGACTCGGGGCGGCTCGGCATCGCCGCCTGCGCGGTCGGCCTCGCCCAGGCCGCCCTCGACGAGGCCGTCGCCTACGCGGGGCAGCGGCGGCAGTTCGGGCGGCCGATCGCCGACTTCCAGGGGCTGCGCTTCCTGCTCGCCGACATGGCGACCCGGATCGAGGCGGGCCGGGCGCTGTATCTGGCCGCGGCGCGGCTGCGGGACGCCGGGCGGCCGTTCGCCCGGCAGGCGGCCATGGCCAAACTCCACTGCACGGACGCCGCCATGCAGATCACCGTCGACGCCGTCCAGGTGCTGGGCGGGTACGGCTACACCGCCGACTTCCCCGTCGAGCGCTACCTGCGCGAGGCCAAGGTCCTGCAGATCGTCGAGGGGACGAACCAGATCCAGCGGATGGTCATCGCCCGTCACCTGCTGGGTCCGGAGAGCCGCTGAACTGCCCCGGCCGCACCTGCGGGGCCGCCAGCCGCACCCACTCCGGGTCGTGGCGTCCCGGCAGGGTGCGACCCCGCTCGGCCCACAGGCGCAGCAGCGCGCGGTAGATGGGCGGGTCCTGAGGGGCCGGCGGAACCAGCGGAACCGATTCTGCGCGGACGGGCTCGGCGCGGCGGGATTCCGTGCGGCCGGATTCCGTGCGGCCGGATTCCGCGCGGCCTGGTTCCGGGCGCGGCGGGACGAAGAGCTGGCGGTGACGCCCGGGCGCAGCCGAATAGGTGGGGGTCATACCAGGGCAACGCGCGCCCACGGGGCAGGTCACCGGACGGCGTGGTCGGGCGTGAGTTCGGGGAGTGCCCCGGTTCCGGGCCGACTTTCATCCGGTCGCGGGACAGTGTCTGACGTACCGTCAAATCCCTTGCCCTCAGGGAGGTGCGCTCATGGACGACGACCGCCCCGTGCCGCTCGACGAGTACCCCGTCCACCAGGTGCCCCTGTCGATGAAGCACGTCGCGACCGGGGACCGCAACGCCTACGACCGCTGCATCTTTCACGTCCTCGACCACGAGGGCCGGGCCCTGCTCGTCGTCGGCCTCGGGGTCTACCCCAACCTCGGCGTGATCGACGCCTACGCCACCCTGCGCCTAGGCGATCGCCTGTACGCCGTCCGCGCCTCCGAGGGCCACGGGATCTTCGAACACGGTTCGTTCGGCCGCCACGACCCGAGCGGCTTCACCGGCTTCGACTCCGTAGCTCCGCAGGGGAGTTGAGAGCATGCCTACGGCACCGCGGCCCCGCACCACCACCCGGGATCCGGAGGAACTGGCCCGCCGTCTGACCGCCTGGCTCGCCACCCGGCTGCCGGGCGCCAAGGCGGTCGGCGTGACCGTCCCCGCCGCCAACGGCATGTCCAGCGACACCCTGCTCTTCGACGTCGAACACCCTCGACCGCCCGTCCGCGCCTGTGCGTTGAGGCTCGCGGCGGATCCCGCGGCGTACACCGTCTTCCCCGTGTACGGCATGGCCCGTCAGTACCGCACGATGCGAGTCGTCGCCGAGTGCACGGACGTGCCCGTGCCCCGTGTGCTGTGGCTCGAGGAGGACCCCGGCCCGCTCGGCGCGCCCTTCCTCGTCATGGAACGCGTAGAGGGGCGGGTCCCGCCCGATGTGATGCCCTACACCTACGAGGGCAACTGGCTGCACGCGGCCAGCGACACGGAACGGGAGCGCCTGGAGGCCGCGACGATCGGACTGCCGGCCCGGCTGCACGACCAAGTGCCCCTGGAGAGAGCCGAGTTCCTTGCTCTCCCCGGCGAAGGCGACGCGCTGCGCCGGCATGTCGCCGCCCAACGGGCCTTCCCCCACTCTCGGCTTCGCTCGAGCGGGAGGGACCCCCATCGCCTGGGTCGTCGACGGCCTCGCCCGCTCACCGCTCATCGAGGACGCCTTCGACCGGCTGGCGCAGCTGTGGCCCCACGACCCGGGCGCACCCGTCCTGAACTGGGGCGACGCCCGCATCGGGAACGTGATCCACGACGGCTTCGAGCCCGTGGCCGTCCTCGACTGGGAGATGGCGGCGCTCGCCCCGCGCGAGGTGGACCTCGGCTGGACGCTCTGCCTGCACCGCTTCTTCCAGGACCTCACGGTCGCCTCCGGCGGGCGCGGACTGCCCGACTTCCTGCGCCGGGAACGCGTCGAGGAACGCTATGCGCGGCTGACCGGCCACACCCCGCGGGACATGGACTTCTACACGCTGTACGCCGCGCTGCGGCAGGCGATCGTGATGCTGCGGGTGGCCTGTCGGCAGGTGTACTTCGGCGAGGCAGCCGTCCCGGCCGATCCGGACACACTGATCCTGCACCACGACAGCCTGCGGGCCATGGTGCAGGGCAGCTACTGGGGTTGAGCCGGTGCGACGGGCGCGGGAGCCGAGCTCAGGCGGCCGCGCGGCGCATCGTCGGCACGCGCATCGGGCGCGAGGCCGGGCCGCCGACGTGCGAGAAGGGCTGGGTGCGCCAGTCGAGCCCCTGAGGGAGCGTCAGCAGGAGTGCGGTGTCCTGCTCCTGGAGTTCCACGGACTCGTCCGCGGGCCGGGCCTCGGAGGCTCCGCGCCCGGTACCGGCGCAGACCGTGAGCCCGAACGGGTTCCACGGCGAGGCGCACAGCGCGTGCTCCGGCAGCACCTCCTCGTCCGCCAGCAGCGCGATGGGCTGCGCGCAGTCCGGGCAGATCACCCGGTACATCTCGAAGGTGTCGTACGCGTCGAAGTGGTCGGCTTCGTCGACGTCGAAACCGTCGGAGTCGAAGGGTTCGACGCCCTCCGGCTCGGGCTCGACGACCGACTGGAGCCGCTTGGGCGCGGTGCGACCAGGGCGCTTAAGACTCTGCATGGGATTCTCCCCCTAGGGCTGGGCCGTGACGGCACTGCGGCCTCGACCACAGCAAGCACTTCCCACCCCGTCTCGGCGGTAATCACGAGGGCATCACGAAGCCTTGACGAGTGCTGTGGCATTCGTCACATGCCACTTGCAGGTGCCCTGGGCGCGGCCCGAGTGCGTCAGGCGGCCCACAAGTGACCCACGGCGCGCTCGTGGCCGGTCTTCGGGCGCATCACAAACCGGCTATGACCTGGGCTGTATAGGTATACGTGGAGATCGCGCGCACGGTAAGTTCTTGCGTCATGGAGGAGCTGGACCGACAAATCGTGCAGCTGCTCGTCAAGGACGGGCGGATGAGTTACACCGATCTGGGCAAGGCCACGGGCCTGTCCACCTCGGCCGTGCACCAGCGCGTGCGCCGGCTGGAACAGCGCGGGGTCATCCGCGGGTATGCGGCCGTCGTCGACTCGGACGCCGTCGGGCTGCCCCTGACCGCCTTCATCTCGGTGAAACCGTTCGACCCCAGTGCCCCCGACGACATCGCCGAGCGGCTGGCCGGCGTGCCGGAGATCGAGGCCTGCCACAGCGTGGCCGGCGACGAGAACTACATCCTCAAGGTCCGCGTGGCCACCCCGCACGAGCTGGAGGAGCTGCTGGGACGGCTCCGGGCGCTCGCCGGAGTGTCGACGCGCACGACGGTCGTGCTGTCCACCCCCTACGAGGCCCGGCCGCCGCGGATCTGAGGGTCCCCGTGCCGGGGCGGCCCCGGCGAGGCGCGAGACTGTTCCCCATGAGCGAGCGCACCCCCGAGCCGAACACCGTCCTGCTCCGCCGAGGAGAGGTCCACAGCCCCGCCGACCCGTTCGCGACCGCGATGGTCGTCGAGCGCGGCCAGGTCGCCTGGGTCGGCTCCGAAGGCGCCGCCGACGCCTTCGCGGACGACGTCGACGACGTGGTCGACCTGGATGGCGCGCTCGTCACCCCGGCGTTCACCGACGCCCATGTGCACACCACCTCCACCGGCCTCGCGCTGACCGGACTCGATCTGTCCGCCGCCCCCTCCCTGGCGGCCGCTCTCACCCTCGTCCGGGACTTCGCGTCGGCCCGTCCGTACGACAAGGTGCTGCTCGGACACGGCTGGGACGCCTCCCGCTGGCCGGAGGGCCGCCCGCCCCGACGCGCCGAACTGGACGCGGCCACCGGCGGCCGCGCGCTCTACCTCAGCCGGATCGACGTCCACTCGGCCGTGGTCGGCAGCGCTCTGCTCGACCTGGCGCCCGGGGCCCGCACGGCGGCCGGCCGGGCCGAGGACGGGCCGCTCACCCGCGACGCCCACCACGCCGTCCGCGCCGCCGCGTTCGCAGCTGTGACGCCCGCCCATCGTGCCGAGGCCCAGCGGACCGCCCTCGCGCACGCCGTCTCGCTCGGCATCGGCTCCGTCCACGAGTGCGCCGGCCCGGAGATCTCCTCCGAGGACGACTTCACCGATCTGCTCCGGCTCGCCGCCGAGGAACCCGGCCCGCGGGTCGTCGGCTACTGGGCCGAGCAGGATGTCGACAAGACCCGGCGGCTCGGCGCGCTGGGCGCCGCCGGAGACCTGTTCGTCGACGGCGCCCTCGGTTCCCACACCGCCTGTCTGCACGCCCCGTACACCGACGCCGGCCACACCGGCACCGCCTACCTGGGCGCCGCCGAGGTCGCCGCGCATGTGACGGCCTGCACCGAGGCCGGCCTCCAGGCGGGCTTCCACGCCATCGGCGACGCCGCCGTGACCGCCGTCGTCGAGGGCGTGCGCGCCGCCGCGGAGAAGGTCGGCCTCACCCGGATCCGCGCCGCCCGCCACCGGGTGGAACACGCGGAGATGCTCACGCCCGAGACGATCGCCGCCTTCGCCGAACTCGGCCTCACCGCCTCGGTCCAGCCCGCCTTCGACGCCCTGTGGGGCGGCGCGGAGGGCATGTACGCCCAGCGCCTGGGCGCCGAGCGGGCCCGCACCCTGAACCCCTTCGCGGCCCTGCTGCGGGCCGGTGTCCCGCTCGCCTTCGGCTCCGACAGCCCGGTCACCCCCCTCGACCCGTGGGGCACGATCCGCGCCGCCGCCTTCCATCGCACCACCGAGCACCGCGTCTCCGTACGCGCCGCGTTCACGGCCCACACCCGCGGCGGCTGGCGGGCGATCGGCCGCGACGACGCGGGCGTCCTGGTCCCGGGCGCCCCCGCGGACTACGCGGTCTGGCGGACGGACGAACTCGTCGTCCAGGCCCCCGACGACCGGGTCGCGCGCTGGTCCACCGACCCCCGTTCGGGCACCCCCGGGCTGCCCGACCTGACCCCCGGCGCCGACCTTCCGGTGTGCCTGCGCACGGTGGTGGGCGGACGTACGGTGTTCGTGCGGCCGAGCGAGTGATCTCCCGGGGCCGCGCGGCGAAGATCACCCGTCCGCCCGCTGCAGTGCGACCTGCGTCTCCTCCCCGCTGACCAGGGCATTGGTCGAAGACCCGCAGGTCAAACAGCTGTTGACAGCCTCCTGCGGAGGGCCGGTAGGTTCGGCGGAGTCCACCACCGGACGCCCCGCCGGGGAACATCCGCGCGCTCGCCGCGGCGCCGCTGGGTCAGGGACGGTGTGCCGCACCGGCGCACCGCCACTGGCAGCCAGGCTCAGCGCCCGTGCCGCAGCGAGGGAACGTTCCGGCCGGTCGGGGAGGTGTGACCCGGGTGGGGCCCGGGCGCTCAGTAGACAACGGCATTCGGTCGACCCGCAGCCAGCGGGGCCCGGGCCGGCCCGAAGGGCGCCGGGCCCCCATCCGCAGCGGGCTATCCCGCACCCGTGCGGGGTAGGTGTGTACATACGAGCGCAAAAGCAGATTCTTACCCCGCTCTTGGGGATGCGACACCACCATTCGAACGTCCAGTCACGTCCGCGTCAGCGGCGGCCACTATGGTGGTCCCCTGCGTACGGACATGAAGGGGCAGTAGTGAACGACGGCGACGGGACCCTCGCGGCACAGGACCGAGTGAGGCAGTTCGGCCCGCTCGGCACGGCTTTGGTGATCATCCCGACCTACAACGAGGCGGAGAACATCAAGAGCATCGTCGGCCGGGTGCGCGAGGCCGTCCCCGAGGCCCACGTCCTGGTGGCCGACGACAACAGCCCCGACGGCACCGGCAAGCTCGCCGACGAACTGGCCGTCGGGGACGACCAGGTCCAGGTCCTGCACCGCAAGGGCAAGGAAGGCCTCGGCGCCGCCTATCTCGCGGGCTTCCGCTGGGGCCTGGAGAACGGCTACGGCGTACTGATCGAGATGGACGCCGACGGCTCCCACCAGCCCGAGGAACTCCCGCGCCTGCTCACCGCGCTCAAGGGCGCCGACCTGGTCCTGGGGTCGCGCTGGGTGCCGGGCGGCCGCGTGGTGAACTGGCCCAAGTCCCGCGAGGTCATCTCCCGCGGCGGCAGCCTCTACTCCCGCCTCGCCCTCGACCTCCCGCTGCGCGACATCACCGGCGGCTACCGCGCCTTCCGCCGCGAGACGCTGGAGGGCCTCGGCCTCGACGAGGTCGCCTCCCAGGGCTACTGCTTCCAGGTCGACCTCGCCCGCCGCGCGGTCAGAGCCGGGTTCCACGTCGTCGAGGTGCCCATCACCTTCGTCGAGCGCGAGCACGGCGACTCCAAGATGAGCCGCGACATCCTCGTCGAGGCGCTGTGGCGGGTCACGGCCTGGGGCGTGGGGGAGCGGGTCGGCAAGATCACCGGCCGCGCCGCCGACCAGCCGGAGCGCTCGGAGCCCTCGAAGCCCTCCGCAAAGTCTCACAGCGACGGCTGACGGTCCCCTTATCCCGCTCTGAGCCGGGTCCGGGCACACTGGAAGCATGACGACAGGCGCCCCGACCCCCGCATACCGGACTTCGACGTCCCAGCAGCCCCGCCGCTCCCGTCTGCGGACGCTCCTGCCGCTGGGCCTCGCCGCGTGGCTGGTGCTGGAGATCTGGCTGCTGACCGTGGTCGCGGGCGCGGCCGGCGGCTTCACGGTCTTCCTGCTGCTGCTCGCCGGGTTCCTGCTCGGCGCGATGGTCATCAAGCGGGCGGGCCGCCGGGCCTTCAAGAACCTGAACGAGGCGCTTCAGCGCGGCACGGCCCCCGGTCAGGGCGGCGGCAACGGCCTCATGATGCTCGGCGGCCTCCTGCTGATGATCCCGGGCCTGGCCTCCGACGCCCTGGGCCTGCTCCTGCTGCTCCCGCCGGTCCAGAAGGCCGTCGGCGCCTACGCCGAACGCAGACTCCGCCAGGCCACCCCCGGCACCCTGGGCGACGCCTTCCAGCAGGCCCGCATCCACCGCCCGGACGGCAAGGTCGTCCCGGGCGAGGTCATCAGGGACGAGCAGTGAAAGTCAGCCCGTCCGGGCGTGCCCCCTCTGGGGGAGTTTGAGGACGAGGCCCGTTCAGGGCCGAAGGGGGTCTGGGGGCACAGCCCCCAGGGTCGGTCGCCCGACTCGCCGCACGCCGATGACCGCGGGCGCCGTACGTAACCTCACGTACGGCGCCCGCGGTCATCGGTCGTGCGCTGTATCGCCGCCCCAGCCCCGCAGGGCTACGCGGACTTGCGGCTGTCCCGGGGATGTACCGCAAGGTTCATCGCCCCGGACCGCAGAACGGCCAGCCGCTCCTCGAGGACCTCTTCGAGTTCCTCGCGGGTCCGCCGCTCCATCAGCATGTCCCAATGCGTACGCGCGGGCTTGGCCTTCTTTTCCTCAGGGCCGTCGCCGTCGACGAGGAGTGCAGGGGCTCCGCAGACCTTGCACTCCCACTCCGGCGGAATCTCCGCCTCGACCGAGAAGGGCATCTCAAAGCGATGTCCCTTCTCGCATGCGTACTCCACGGCCTGGCGCGGGGCCAGGTCGATACCGCGGTCCGTCTCGTAGCTGGTCACCACGAGGCGCGTGCCGCGAAGAGCTCGCTCACTCATGAATCGTGCCTCCCGGGCTTGTCGCCCACAGGACAGGTGTCGCTGTCGTCGTCATCCGGTCAACGTCCGGTCGGCGGTAAAGATTCCCGTTCCGAGTCCCGTTCCGGGTCGTGCGTCGCCGTCGTAGCCGCAGCCTTGTCAACCAGTGCAGTACCCACCGGCGCCCGGTTTGTCACATCTGAAAGGAGATGTCACCCAGCGTTTCGGCATCTTTGACGCGCAGTAACGGTACGCCTGGCAGGCCAAACGCGTACACTACCGCCCTTTCGCCTTGAGTGCTAAATCCTCTCGGGTACCGGATTCCCCACGTCCTCGATCGCCCGCCGCACGGGTACCCGCGCGAGCAGCAGGAACCCGATGACGAAGAAGACCACCAGCGAGATGATCGCGTCCCGGTAGCTTCCGGTGAGCTGGTAGGTGATCCCGAACAGAAGCGGGCCGAGCCAGCTCATGCCCCGGTCGCTCATCTCGTACGCGGAGAAGTACTCGGCCTCCTTGCCGGGCGGGACGAGATGGGAGAAGAGGGAGCGCGAGAGGGCCTGGCTGCCGCCGAGGACCAGCCCGATCGCGGCCGCCAGCAGGAAGAAGCCGACCGGCGCCCCGGCCGGCAGGAAGTACCCGGCGCCCAGCGTCAGCGTCCAGGCCACCAGGGAGCCGAGGATCGTCCGCTTCGCGCCGTACGTCCTGGCCAGGCGTCCCATGCCCAGCGCGCCCGCGACGGCGAGTATCTGGACCAGCAGGACGGCGCCGATCAGCGTGGACTGGCTGAGGCCGAGCTCCTCGGAGCCGTAGACCGAGGCCTGGGAGATCACGGTCTGGATGCCGTCGTTGTAGACGAGGTACGCGAGGAGGAAGGCGAGGGTCAGCGGGTGGCGGCGCATGTCGCGGACCGTCGCCGCGAGCTGGCGCAGCCCCGGAGCCGTCGCCTCCTTGCGGTCCGCCCGGGCGGCGGTCGGCCGGTCGCGCAGCCGCAGCAGCGGGACGAGCGTGAAGCCGCCCCACCACAGCCCGGCGGAGGCCAGACAGATGCGGACGGCCGTCGACTCGGAGACGCCGAAGGAGTCGTGGGCGAGGTACAGCACCAGATTGACGACCAGGACGAGCGAGCCCGCCGCATAGCCGAAGGCCCAGCCGCGGGAGGAGACCGCGTCGCGTTCCTCGGGCGGGGCGATCTGCGGCAGATAGGAGTTGTAGAGCATCATCGACACGGACTGGGCCGCGTTCGCCACGATCAGCAGCACGCCGCCGAGCAGATAGCGGTCGCCGCCCAGGAAGAACATGCAGGCGGTGGCCGTGGCGCCCACATAGGCGGCGGCGCCCAGCAGAGGCTTCTTGCGGCCGGTCCGGTCGGCGGCCGCGCCCACCAGGGGCATGACCAGGACGGCCACGATCACCGACAGGGACACCGAGTACGCGAAGAACGAGCCCGCGCGGACCGGGATGCCCAAGGGGTGCACATATCCGTCGGCGTCCGCCGCGTGCTTGGCGACCGACGTCAGGTACGGGCCGAGGAACACGGTCAGCACGCTCGTCGAGTAGACGGAGCACGCCCAGTCGTAGAAGTACCAGCCGCGCTGCTCGCGCCGCCGCCCGGCGGCCTCGTCGGACGCCGTCGTCCGCACGGTGTCGATGCCCACCCGCGCCCTCGCTTCCCGCTCCCGCAACCGCGCGCGGGGGCGGGCCCGAGGTCAGACCCAGACGCCCCGGTCCTCCATGACCTTGCGCAACGTGTCGATGTGATCGGTCATGATGCCATCGACTCCCAGGTCCAGGAGCCGGTGCATCCGATCCGCGTCGTTGATCGTCCACACGTGCACCTGCAGCCCGCGCGCGTGGGCGGCGCGGACGAAGCGCCGGTCCACGACCTGGATGCCCGACTGGGCCTCGGGCACCTGCGCGGCGACCGCCGAGCCGCGCAGCGCCGCGGGCACGCCCCAGGACCGCAGCCGCAGGTTGAGCACGCCCCGGGTGCCGTACGACGTCGCCAGGCGTGGCCCGGCCAGCCGCTGGGCACGCACCACCCGGGCCTCCGAGAACGAGCCGACGCAGACGCGGTCCCACGCGTCCTTGGCCGCGATCAGCTTGAGCAGAGGGTGCAGGGCGGGCTCCGCCTTGAGGTCGACGTTCCACCGCGCCTCGGGGAACGTCTCCAGCAGCTCCTCGAAGAGCGGCACCGGCTCGTTCCCCGCCA
Organism: Streptomyces sp. NPDC050263; assembly: GCF_040655955.1. NCBI lineage: Bacteria > Bacillati > Actinomycetota > Actinomycetes > Kitasatosporales > Streptomycetaceae > Streptomyces > Streptomyces sp. NPDC050263. Next base: position 36,528 of record NZ_JBFAKW010000032.1, read on the forward strand.
CGCGCGCGTGGCGCACGTCCGACCACGGGAGGTCGGCGATGCGGCCGGCGCCGTCGGTCAGCCGGTCCAGCGTCGCGTCGTGGAAGGCGACGAGCCTGCCGTCCAGCGTGGCGTGCACATCGGTCTCCAGGTAGCGGTAGCCCGCCTCGACCGCGCGCCGGAACTGCGCCACGGTGTTCTCCAGACCGTCCGCGGCCCCGCCGCGATGCGCGAACGGAATGGGTCCGGGATGGTCGAGGTACGGGTGGCGTATCACGGTGGTCACGGACGAAGTATTGCTCCCTGGGGTGTCCCGGTGGCAACGACCGTGCTGCGGGCGGGTGCCGCGGGAACGGCGAACACCCGAAGGAAGAGCTGGGCGAGCGGACCGATCCCCACCGCGTAGAGCAGCGTGCCGGCTCCGATGGTGCCGCCGAGGGCGAACCCGGTCACCACGACCGCCACCTCCACCGCCGTCCGCATCAGCCGGATCGAACGTCCGGTGCGCCGGTGCAGCCCCGTCATCAGCCCGTCGCGCGGGCCCGGGCCGAACCGGGCCGCGATGTAGAGGCCGGTGGCCACCCCGTTGAGGACGATCCCGGCCAGCAGCACAGGCACCTGAACGGCCAGGGCGTGGGCCTCCGGGACGAACGCGAGCGTGCCGTCCATCGCGAGGCCGACGACGAAGACGTTGGAGACCGTGCCGAGTCCGGGGCGCTGGCGCAACGGGATCCACAGGAGCAGGACCGCCGCGCCGACGACGATCGACACCACGCCGATGGTCAGTCCGGTCAGCTCGGCGAGCCCCTGGTGCAGCACGCCCCACGGCTCCAGGCCCAGGCCCGCCTGTACGAGGAGGGCGGAGCTGGCGCCGTACAGCACGAGGCCGACGTAGAGCTGGATCAGCCGGCGGGTGAGGCGGCCGTCTTGGGTTGGCGAATCGGACAACGGGTTCCCCTGGTGGTGGTAGTGGCCTGACTCGTGACACTCTGTGGCTTGCAAGCGAACGTCATCCATGGCCAATTAGGGGAAGGTGGACTGATCAGCATGGCGCAGTGGACCTCAGCGGTGGGGGCCGCACAGCTCGCGCGACTGCTCAAGTCCCAGCAGGACCGCCCGGCGGTCCCGGGAGCGCGCCGTCCGCCCGCCTACCGCGCGCTCTCCGACGGCGTCCGGCTGCTGGTGCTGGAAGGCCGCGTTCCGGTCGCCGCCCGGCTGCCCGCCGAACGCGAACTGGCCCTCGCCCTGTCCGTGAGCCGTACGACCGTCGCCGCCGCCTACGAGGCGCTGCGCGCGGAGGGCTTCCTGGAGTCCCGGCGCGGCGCGGGCAGCTGGACGGCCGTTCCGGCGGGCAACCCGGTTCCGGCGCGCGGCCTGGAGCCGCTGCCGCCCGAGGCCCTCGGCTCGATGATCGACCTGGGCTGCGCGGCCCTGCCCGCGCCCGAGCCCTGGCTCACCCGTGCCGTGCAGGGCGCGCTGGAGGAGCTCCCGCCGTACGCCCACACGCACGGCGACTATCCGGCCGGGCTGCCCGCGCTGCGGTCGATGATCGCTGAGCGGTACACCGCGCGCGGGATCGCGACGATGCCCGAGCAGATCATGGTCACGACCGGGGCGATGGGGGCCATCGACGCCATCTGCCACCTGTTCGGCGGGCGCGGCGAGCGCATCGCCGTCGAGTCGCCCTCCTACGCCAACATCCTTCAGCTGATGCGTGAGGCGGGCGCCCGCCTGGTGCCCGTCGCGATGGCCGACGGGCTCGCCGGCTGGGACATGGACCGCTGGCGCCAGGTCCTGCGCGACGCCGCTCCGCGCATCGCCTACGTCGTCGCCGACTTCCACAACCCGACCGGCGCGCTCGCCGACGAGGACCAGCGGCGCCGACTCGTGGAGGCGGCCCGCTCCGCGGGGACCGTACTGGTCGCCGACGAGACCATGAGCGAACTGTGGCTCGACGACGACGTCGAGATGCCGCGGCCCGTGTGCGGCTTCGATCCCGCGGGGTCGACGGTGATCACGGTCGGGTCGGCGAGCAAGGCCTTCTGGGCCGGGATGCGCATCGGCTGGGTGCGGGCGGCCCCGGACGTTATCCGCAGCCTGGTCGCGGCGCGGGCCTACGCCGACATGGGCACGCCCGTGCTGGAGCAGCTGGCGGTGAACTGGTTGTTCAGCACCCGGGGCTGGGAACAGGCCGTCGAACTGCGGCGCAGCCAGGCCCGCGGGAACCGGGACGACCTCGTCGCGGCGGTGCGCCGGGAGCTGCCGGAGTGGGAGTACGCGGTGCCCAAGGGGGGGCTGACCCTGTGGGTCCGGGCCGGCGGCCTCTCCGGGTCGCGGCTCGCCGAGGCGGGGGAGCGGGTGGGCCTGCGCGTGCCGTCCGGACCCCGGTTCGGGGTCGACGGCGCCTTCGAGGGGTATGTGCGGCTGCCGTTCACCGTGGGAGGCGCGGTCGCGGAGGAGGCGGCCGCACGGCTGGCCGCCGCCGCCCGGATCGTCGAGAGCGGCGGCACGGCGGGCGGCGAGGGCCCACGCACGTTCGTCGCGTAGAAGGTGGAGGAGGGTGCGCGTGCCTGTGCCGACGGGTTCGGTCAGCCGCTCGCGTTCGACAGCGGTTCCGTGGCTGTGGCCGTGGCCTTGGTGAGCGTGCTCTGCGCCGGGGTCGGCAGCGCCGCTGCGTCGGCCGGGGCGGAGCGTGGGGGCAGGAGGTCCAGCACCGCCTGGCGGTGGACGGCGCTCGTCGCGTCGTCGTAGGGGTCCGGGGTCGCCGGTACCTGGAGCCGGTGCACCGGGCCCGATCCCAGCCGGGCGTACCCGCGTCCCGGCGGGACCTGGTCGACGGGAGTGGTGTGCGGGGGTGCGCCGAGGACCGTCTCCACCTGGTCGGTCGTCGCCGGGCCCAGCACCACACGCGCGCGTGTGTGCTGCCGTACCGCCTCGCTCAGGGAGTCCAGGGTGTCGAACTGCTCGGCCACGACCACCGTGACCGCGGCGGCGCGGCCGTGCCGGAGCGGGACCTGGAGGAGGGACTGCGGGTCCTTGTTGCCGTCCGCCTCGGCCAGATGGGTGAACGTGGTGGGGCGGTCCAGGACGATCCACAGCGGTCGCTTGGTGTCCTCCGGCGGCGGGTCGCCCGCCTGGCGGGCGTGGTTGGCGGCGATGAGCCGGCGCTCCGTCTCGCCGGCCGCCCACTCCAGGGCGGTCAGTGCCCCGGCCAGTGCGACCTCGACGCCCAGGACGCCGTCCCGGCCGGTCAGACAGGCGTACTCGCCGGTGCCGCCGCCCTCGATGATGAGGACGTCGCCCTGGTGCAGCGCCTGGAGGGCGATGGAGCGCAGCAGGGTCGACGTGCCGCTGCCGGGCCGGCCGACCGCCAGCAGGTGCGGCTCGGTGGAGCGGATGCCGGTGCGCCAGACGACCGGCGGGACGTCGCGTCGGTCCTCGCCGTAGGCCAGCGGGAGCGTCCGCTGGACCTGCGACGGGTCGGTGAAGCCCAGGACCGTCTCACCGGGGGCGGTGACGAAGGGCTGGGCGCAGATGTCGGTGGGGAGGGCGGAGAGGACGCTGACCGTGAGTTCGTTGCCCTCCTCGTCCCAGGCGAAGTGGTACTCGCGGCCGCGGCCGGACTTGGCGGCGAGCAACTGCTCGATCCGCGCGCGGGGGCCGGCCTCGCCGTCCGGGAAGTAGGCCGGGTAGCGGATCACGAGGTGGGCGACTCGGCCCGAGTCGTCGAACTCCTGCGCGGGGAAGGCATTCTCCCAGTCGCCGCCGTGGGCGTACAGGGGAGCGGGGTCGTCCGCCGTGGAGAAGTACGGGACCAGGGCCTCGTACAGCACCTGGAGTCGCTGGATCTGCGATTCGTCAGGGCCTTCGGGAACCGGTGGGGTGCGGTCCCTGCCCTGCCAGGCCGCCGCCGCCATCAGGGTGATGACGGCGAGCAGCGGACCGTACGGCACCAGTACCACGACCAGGATCACCGAGGCCGCCAGGAACAGCAGCGGCCCGCGTTTGTCCTTGGGCGTCTCGGCCCATCTGCGCCGCCCGGCCGAGGCCAGCCGGCGCAGTCCGCGGGTGATCGTGATCAGCGGATGGAGGACATCGGTGGCGCTGTCGGCCGCCGTCCGGGCCAGCTCCCGGCTCCGGGCGATCTGTGCGCTGCCTGTGCTCAGGATGCTGGGGAGGGGGCGCCGAGCCACTGCTGTCTCCTGGAGGTGCGTACGGGCGGGACGTGCGGCGTCAGAACTTGATGCCGCCGAGAAGGCTGGCCAGGCTCTCGCCGCCGGCCTTGATGCTCGGGGCGATGGCCGTACTGGCCATGTAGAACCCGAACAGGGCCGAGACCACGGCGTGGGACGCCTTGAGCCCGTCCTTGCGGAAGAAGAGGAAGACGATGATGCCGAGCAGGACTACGCCTGACATGGACAGGATCATTGGGTTCTCCTGGTTCGCGGGGACAGTCACCATGAGTACTTCCAGGCTCACAGGATGTATCCATACGATAAAAGGTGCAACTGGGTGAAATACGGCCGATTTCCCCCGAGTGGCGGAGGGTCTGAAGGGTGCCTGAGCAGGAGAACTGCGTCGAACGGGGCTGCCCGTGATCTTTGCCGTCGACCGCACCGGCCATGTGTCCGACGAGCCAGTACGCTGGCGATTCACCTGAACGGTTGTAGCGAGAGGCGGTCCGGCCGATGACTGAAGCCCCCGACCCCGAGGTCGTGGAGCTGGCGACCAAGATCTTCGATCTGGCCCGGCAGGGGCAGACCGAGGAGCTCGTGGCGTACGTCGACGCGGGCGTTCCGGCCAACCTCACCAACGACCGTGGCGACTCGCTCGTGATGCTCGCCGCGTACCACGGCCACGCCGACGCGGTCCGGGCCCTGCTGGCCCGCGGCGCCGAGGCCGACCGGATCAACGACCGAGGCCAGACCCCGCTCGCCGGGGCCGTCTTCAAGGGTGAGACGGATGTCGTCAAGGTCCTGCTCGAGGCCGGCGTCGACCCTTCCCAGGGCACGCCGTCGGCCGTCGACACGGCCCGGATGTTCGGCAGGGCAGAGCTGCTGGAGCTGTTCGGCGCACGCTGAGCCGACATGTCCTGAGCAGGTCAAGAGAGATTCCTGACCAGGTAAAACAACGACCACGGGGGAGGCGGTACAAGGCCGCCGGAAATTTCGGTCGCGGCAGGTAGAACAGCCGGGTCATCATGACGTCGTGATTCACGGACGCGATGGCTGGGCAGGTGTTGCCGCACCGCGCGGGCCGTGACGCGGTCCGCATGGGCCACCTACGAGAGGCAGAGGAAAATGGTCTACAGCAAGCAGGAAACGGCGGGCGCCCCGACGTGTTGTCACGCGGCCAGGTAATGCACGTCCCCGGTTGCGTCGACGCTTGATGTGAGGCTGTTTCCCATGTTCGATCCGGTCATAGCGCCCAGCGGTACGCTGCTCGGCCTGCTCCAGAGGGGCCGCGGCGACGGCACGCTGCACGCGCTCACCGCCCCGCGCGCCGAGGCGCTCGCGGCGCTGAACCACTGTGTGCTGCGGGACCCCCGCCACGACTGGCAGGTGGAGAACCGCTCCCTCTACTACGCCCGCCTCTACCTCGACCTCAGCGGCGAGCTGGACGAGATCGAGGCCCACCTCTTCGACGTCGAGGACGTCTTCGACACCGAGGAGTCACGCACGGGCCTCGCCCTGGCCGTCCTCGGCCACCTCGCCTCCTACGGCCGGCGGGACGCCCTCGACCTGCTGCGCAGATACGCCGCCTCGGGCTCCAACTGGGCCTGGGCACTGGACGAGCTCGCCCTGCGGGACGACGACGCCGGCCTGCGCGCCCTGGCCGCGCCGGTGCTCGCCCGGTTCGCCACCGACCCCGAGGGCGAGGCCGAACTGGCAGCCGTCGTCCGGGACGCCTTCGAGCCACGGCCCTGGCGACTGTGGGCCGACGATCCACGCGAACACGTCTCCACGCGCGTGCGTGCCGCTCAGGAGGCCGGCTGTTTCGACCGCTGGCAACGGCAGATGAGTCCCGGCGGACCCCGTCCGGGCTGGAGCGTGCAGGCCGTGTTCGAGTGGGCCCAACAGGGCATCGAACGCGGAGCCGCGCTCCACGTCCCCGCCGCCCGTTGCCTCTCCGCCGTGGCCGGACCGGAGGACCGACCCGAGATCGTGCAGGCGGCCAAGGACGGCTCCGAGGGAGCCCGTTGTACCGCCCTGCGCTATCTCGCCGACTGCAATGATCCCGACGCCCTGGTCCTGATCGAACAGGCCGCCGCGACAGGCTCGACGCCGGTCGTGGAGGCCGCCGTCGACGCCTTCGAACGCATGCGCAGCGTCGCCGCCGTCGACCGGGCCCGCGGCTGGGCCCACCGGCCCGACGCCCTGGGCGCCGCCGCCGGCCGCATGCTCGCCTGCCGGGGCGGCACCCGCGACAGCGACCTGGTCCTCGGCGCCCTGCGCGAGGCCGTACGCGGCGAGGGCTGCGACGCGCCGACCCTGTGGACCCTCGTCGACGGCGCCGGCCGGCTCGGCATCGTCTGCGCGGCACCCGTGCTGCGCCATATCTACCGCGAGACGGCCTCGTCCCATCTGCGCGGGCGCTGCGCCCGCGCACTCGCCGCCACCGACCCCTCCTACGCCGCGGGCTTCGCCGTCGAATGCCTGTGGGACTGCGAGGAGGGCACCCGCGAGATCGCCGCCCGGCACGCCGAGACAGGTGACGCCCGGGTCGTGGAGCGGCTGCGCCGGCTCGCCGCCGACCCGGCCGAGGAGGCCGAGGTCCAGACGGCAGTACGGAGCCGGATCGGACCGGACGCGGCATCCGCCATGTGAACACGGGGCAGGCCGCCGCCGGAGGGGAGCCTGGCGGGGGCCTGCGCCTGTTCATGAACACGGAATGGCCGCTGGGGCGGACCGGCATGGACGGCGGCTGACCTGCGCGGTGCGGATCGGCACCGCACCGCTTGCGCAGCGCAACGCTCATGGGACGTTTGTCATTCGGAAAGATCCACTTTGACGCGGCCACGTCCAGGGCGGCGACAACACGGGTATGCGTGTCGTCATCGTGACCGAATCCTTTCCCCCCGACGTGAACGGCGTGGCCCATTGCGCCTTCCAGACCGCCCGACACCTCGTCGATCGCGGTCACGCCCCCGTCGTCGTCGCCCCGGCCACCGCCGCCGGGACCGGGCCGGACGCCGAAGCGCCCTGCCCCGTCGTCCGAATCCCCTCCCTCCCGCTCCCCGGCTACCCTCAGGTCCGCGTCGCCCTCCCCAGCCGACGCGTCGCCGCCGCCATCGCCGAGCACCGTGCCGAGGTGGTCCATCTGGCCAGCCCCTTCATCCTCGGCGTCCGAGGCATGGCGGCAGCCGCCCGGCTCGGCATCCCCGCCGTCGCCGTCTACCAGACCGACCTGGGCGGCTACGCCCGCACCTACATGGGCGCCGGAGAGGCCGCGGCCTGGCGTCGGATACGGTCCGTCCACGCCGCCGCCGACCTCACCCTCGCCCCCTCCGGCGCGGCCCTGCACGACCTGGACACGCACGGCGTGCCCCGGGTGAAGCTGTGGCCGCGAGGCGTGGACACCGCGCGTTTTTGCCCCGAACACCGTGACGACGCACTGCGCCGCACACTCGCACCGAACGGCGAGCTGATCGTCGGCTACGTCGGCCGGCTCGCCCCCGAGAAGCAGGTCGAGCTCCTCGCCGGAGCCTGCGGGCTGGACGGCGTCCGGGTCGTGGTCGTGGGCGACGGGCCGAGCCGGCCCGGCCTTCAGGACGCCCTGCCGGGCGCGGTCTTCCTGGGCAAGCGGACCGGCCACGAACTCGCCCGGATCTTCGCCTCGCTCGACGTGTTCGTGCACACGGGCCCCTTCGAGACGTTCTGCCAGACCGTGCAGGAGGCCATGGCCAGCGGCGTGGCGGTCATCGCGCCCGCCGCGGGCGGCCCCCTGGACCTGGTCGACCACGGGCGCACGGGGCTGCTCTTCCCGCCGCGCGACGCCGCCGCCGTGCGCGACGCGGTGGCGTCCCTGGCCGCCGACCCCGCGCGGCGGGCCGCCTACGCCGCCGCCGGGCGGGCCACTGTCCAGGGACGCACCTGGGCCGCCGTCGGCGACCGGCTCATCGGCCACTACGAGGACGTGCTCGCCGCACGCCGGCTGGTGGTGGCGGCATGAGCGTCACGAACGGCGTGAGCAAGGCGAGCGACGTGACCGACGCGGGCGACGTGCGCGAGGCGAACGGCAGGAGCGAGGTGACCGTCAGGAGCGTTTCGGGCACGTGCTCCGGGCCGCTGCGGATCGTGCGCCTCGCCAACTTCGTCGCCCCCGCCTCGGGCGGCCTGCGCACCGCCCTGCGCGAACTCGGCAAGGGCTACCACGCGGCCGGCCACGACCCGGTCCTGATCGTGCCCGGCGAGCGGACGAGCGACCGGGAGACCGAGCAGGGCCGCGTCATCACCCTGCCGGGACCGCTGCTGCCCGGCACCGGCGGCTACCGCGTGCTCGCCGACAAACGGCGGGTCGCCCGCCTGCTGGAGGAGCTCGCCCCCGACCGGCTGGAGGTCTCCGACCGGACGACGCTGCGCTGGACCGGCAAGTGGGCGCGACGGGCCCGGGTGCCCGCCGTCATGGTCTCCCACGAGACCGCCGACGGCGTTCTGCGCACCTGGGGCGTGCCCGAGCAAGCGGCCCGGCGCGCCGCCGACTCGCTCAACCTCCGTACCGCTCACACCTACGCGCGCGTGGTGTGCACCACGGAGTTCGCCGAGCGGGAGTTCGTGCGGATCGGGGCGCGCAACCTGGTGCGGGCGCCGCTCGGCGTCGACCTCGTCGAACGGCACCCCGCCCTGCGCGACGAAGGGCTGCGGGCCCGCCACGCGCGCGTGGACGAGACCTTGCTGGTGATGTGCACCCGCCTCTCCGTGGAGAAGCGGCCCGGCACGGCGCTGGACGCCTTGGAGGCGTTGCTGCGGCGCGGTGCGCGGGCGGTGCTGGTCGTCGCCGGGGACGGGCCGCTGCGGCCGCGGCTGGAGCAGCGGGCACGGGAGCGCGGGCTGCCCGTGACGTTCCTGGGGCACGTGGCCGATCGAGGTGCGCTGGGCGCCCTTCAGGCCTCCGCCGACGTGTGCCTGGCGCCGGGGCCCGCGGAGACGTTCGGGCTCGCCGCCCTGGAGGCGATGGCCTGCGGGACCCCGGTCGTCGCCAGCTCCTCGTCGGCGCTCCCCGAGGTGATCGGGGCCGCGGGGGCCACCGCGGCCGACCGGGGCGAGGCGTTCGCGGACGCCGTGGAGCACCTCCTGGAGCGTCCCCCGGTCGCACGCCGGGAGGCGGCACGCGCGCGTGCGGAGTGCTTCGGCTGGGGCACGGCGGTCGACGCGTTCCTCGCGGCGCACGACGCGACGCTGTCGGCACCGGTGGCGCCCTTCGCGCCCGGAGGCCTCGGATGAGACCCGTCCGCTTCGTCGCCCTCGGCGATTCGCTCACCGAGGGCGTGGGGGACCCCGTGGGCGAGGGCCGACGCGGCTGGGCCGCCCTGCTCGCCGACGGCCTCGCCGCGCAGCCCATGGCCATGCCCATGGACGAGGTGGAAGCCGTGGAGGCCGTGAAGCCCGTGGAGCCCGTGGAGCCCGTGGAGTTCACCAACCTCGCGGTCAGCGGGGCGCAGACACGGGACGTGCTGGAACGGCAGCTCCCGGCCGGCCTGGAGCTGCGGCCCGACATCGTCTCCGTCGTCGTCGGCGTCAACGACACCCTGCGCTGCACCTTCGACATCCACGCCGTGGCCGCCCGGCTCGACACGGTGTACGCCGCCTTCGCCGAGCAGGGTGCCGTCCTGCTCACCGCGTGCCTGCCCGACCCGGGCGGGACACTGGGGCTGCCCGGGGCCCTCGCCCGCCCTCTGGCCCGTCGGCAGCGCGCGGTCAACGCCGTCGTCCACGCGCTCTCCGAGCGTTACGGCGCCGTCCACCTGCACGCCTCCGAGGGCGCCTGGCTGACGGACCGGGCCATGTGGAGCGCGGACCGGCTCCACCCCGGCGAACGGGGGCACCGGCAACTGGCCGTGCGCTTCCACGCGCTGCTCGCGGAGGCGGGCCTCGCCACCGGGCGCGCGCCCTCGCCCGAGCCCGAGTTCCCGGCGCCCACGGCGTCGGCGAGCCTGTGGTGGCTGGCGACTGCGGGCACCGGCTGGGTGGCCCGGCGGTGCACCGACCTGCTTCCGCAACTGCTCACGCTGGCCGCCGACGAGATGCGTCACCGCGCGCGTGGGACGAGCGCCCGGCTCGACGTGCGGGCGTCCGCGGCCGCGTCCGCCGCGCTCGCCGCACTCTCGGTGGCGGAGCGGCAGCCGGACGCGGCGTGAGCGATCACCGACGTCACCGGCTTCACCGACGTCACCGGCTTCACCGGTACGACCGGCTTCACCGTCGGCGTACGGCCACGAAGCGGACCGGTGTTCCCGGTGTCGCCTGGGCGGCGGCCGGGAGGTCGTTCGCGCGCACGACCCCGATCACCGGGTAGCCCCCGGTGGTCGGGTGGTCGGCGAGGAAGACCACCGGCCGGCCGGCCGGCGGGACCTGTACGGCGCCCAGGACCATGCCTTCGCTCGCGAGCTCCCCGCCCACCGCTCGTTCCAGGGCGGGCCCGTCGGTGCGCAGCCCGATGCGATTGCTCGCCGAGGACACGAGGAACGTCCGCGAGGTGAAGGCGCGCACCGCGTCCGGGGTGAACCAGTCGTCGCGCGGGCCGAGCGTCACCCGCAGGACGAGTTCGGCCGGGGGCGCGGGTTGCGGGGCGACGTCCACGCGCGTGTGAACCCCGGCGGGCTCACCCCCCAGGGGGAGGACCATGCCGACCGTGAGCGGCGCGGGGCCGAGGCCGGAGAGCAGGTCCGTGGACCGGCTGCCGAGGACCGGCTCGACGGTGACGCCCCCGGCCACGGCCACATAGGCGCGCACCCCGGCGACGGCCGGTCCGACGTCCAGCACCGCCCCGGTCGGCACGCGCACGGGAGCGCCCCAGGCGGCGGGGCGGCCGTTCACCGTGACCCGGCAGGGCGCGCCCCCGACCGCCACGATCACGTCGGAACGCGGTCTGAGGGCGCAGCCGTCGAGCGTGGTCTCCAGGAGGGCCGCGTCGGGCGGGTTGCCCACCAGCCGGTTGACCAGGGCCGCAGCGGGCGTGTCGAGCGCACCGGAACGCGGCACGCCGAGATGCGCGTGCCCGGCACGACCCCGGTCCTGCACGGTGGTGAGCGCTCCGGCGCGGACGACGGAGAGCGCGCGGTCGCTCATGCGGGCGCCGCCGTCCCCACCGGCGTCGCCGTCGCCGGTTCCGTCGGAACGAAGCGCACGCGCGTGCCCGGCGAGAGCAGCGCGGCCGGCACCCGCGCGTGGTCCCACAGCACGGCGTCCGTCGTGCCGATGAGCTGCCAGCCGCCCGGCGACGAGCGCGGGTACACGCCCGTGTACGGCCCCGCCAGCGCCACCGAGCCGGCCGGCACGGCGGTGCGCGGGGTGGCCCGGCGCGGGACGTCGTAGCGCTCGGGCAGGCCGGTCAGATAGCCGAAGCCGGGCGCGAACCCGCAGAAGGCGACCCGGAACTCGGCGGCCGCGTGGATACGGGCCACCTCCTGTTCCGGGACGCCCCAGTGCGCGGCGACCTCGGCCAGGTCCGGGCCGTCGTAACGCGTCGGGATCTCCACCACGTCCTGCTCGCGCGGGGGAGCGGGCGGTACGACGGAGGCGGCGAGCTCGGCCGCCAGCCGGTCGGGGTCCGTGAGCCCGTCCAGGAGGACCGTGCGCGCCGCCGGGACGATCTCGCGCGCGCGGAGCAGGCCCGCCGCGCGGCGCTGCAGCAGCTCCGCGTGCAGGGCCTCGGCCTCAGCGCCCGACGCCACCTCGACGAGCAGGGCGTCGTCGCCGACGGGCAGCACCCGGATGCTCATACGAAGGCCTCCACCCGCACGCCCGACTCCTCCAGCCCGCGCCGGACCCTGCGGGCCAGCTCCACCGCGCCGGGCGTGTCGCCGTGCAGGCACAGGGAACGCGCGCGTACCTCGACGGAGGACCCCGTGTGGGACGTGACCCGGCCGAGGCGGGCCAGCCGCACCGACCGTTCCACGACGGCGTCCGGGTCGGTGACCACGGCCCCGGCCACGGCGCGCGGCACGAGCGTGCCCTCGTCGGTGTACGCGCGGTCCGCGAAGGCCTCCGGGACGGCCCGCAGCCCCGCCCTCCCGGCCAGCTCCAGCAGGCGAGAGCCGGGCAGCCCGAGCACCGGCAGCGCGCCGTCGGCCAAGAGCACCCCTTCGACCACCGCGGCGGCCTGCTCCGGGTCGTGCACGACCCGGTTGTAGAGCGCGCCGTGCGGCTTCACGTACGCCACGCGCGCGCCCGCCGCCCGGGCGAACACCTCCAGGGCGCCGATCTGGTACGCCACCTCGGCGGCCAGTTCGGCGGAGGGCACGTCCATGGCGCGCCGCCCGAATCCGGCCAGGTCCCGGTAGGAGACCTGGGCGCCGATCGTCACGCCGCGCCCGGCCGCCAGCTCGCACACCCGCCGCATGGTGGCCGCGTCCCCGGCGTGGAAGCCACAGGCCACGTTGGCGCTGGTGACGACGGACAGCAGTCCCTCGTCGTCGGTCAGCTGCCAGCGCCCGAAGCCCTCGCCGAGGTCGGCGTTCAGATCGATCGCGGTCGTCGCGGTCATGGTTCCTTCGTATCTCCTTTTCAGGCCACGCGGTACTGCTCGTCGCGGGCGTCGGTGAGGAACATCTGTCCCGGGGCGTGAGTGAGGGCGAACGGCGGGCGCGAGGCCATCACTGCGGCCTGCGGGGTCACTCCGCAGGCCCAGAACACCGGGATGTCGTCCGGCGCGGCGTCCACGGCGTCGCCGAAGTCGGGCCGGCCGAGGTCGTCGATGCCCAGTCCCGACGGATCGCCGCAGTGTACGGGGCTGCCGTGGACCGCAGGGAGCAGACTGCTCTCCCGGATCGCCGCCGAGAGGTGCTGCGGCGGCACCGGACGCATGGACACCACCATGGGCCCGTGCAGCCGGCCCGCGGGTCGGCACTGACGGCTCGTCACGTACATCGGGACGTTGCGCCCCTGCTCCAGGTGCCGGATCGGGACGCCGGCCCCGGACAGCGCCCACTCGAAGGTGAAGCTGCAGCCGATCAGGAACGACACCAGGTCGTCACGCCAGTAGGCGCGCGCGTCCGTCGGCTCGGCCACCAGCTCGCCGTTCTCCCACACCCGGTAGCGCGGCAGATCGGTGCGCAGATCGGCGCCCTCGGCCAGGACGGTCGTCCAGGAGCCGGCGTCGGTGACGTCGAGGACGGGACAGGGCTTCGGGTTGCGCTGGCAGAACAGGAGCATGTCGTACGCCCAGTCCGCGGGCACCGAGACCAGGTTGACCTGGGTGTGGCCCGCCGCGATCCCGGCGGTGGGGCCCGCCAGGCCCGCCCGGAAGCGGGACCGGGCGATGGCGGGGCTCCACGCGTGCGCGTGTTCGTCGACGACGGCGACGGGACGGTCCTCGGTGCGCGACGGGCGGCGGTCCTGCGTGGGGAGGAGAGGGGGACGGTGGTCCCGGGTGAGGGTCGGACGGTTCACACCAGCTCCTTCCCGCGCGTCTCGGGCAGCCCGAGCAGTGCCAGTGCGGCGATCGCGTACCCGATCGCACCGAAGACCAGAGCGCCGCCCACGCCCCAGCTGTCGGCCAGGAATCCGACCGTGGTGGGGAAGACGGCGCCCACGGCGCGGCCGGTGTTGTACGTGAAGCCCTGTCCTGTGCCGCGCAGGGCCGTCGGATACAGCTCGCTCAGGTAGGAGCCGAAGCCGCTGAAGATCGCCGACATGCAGAACCCGAGCGGGAAGCCGAGCACGAGCAGCAGGGTGTCCGCGCCGCTCGGGATGTTCGCGTACGCCAGGATGCACACCGCCGACAACAGGGCGAACAGCCAGATGTTGCGGCGCCGGCCCAGCCGGTCGGTGAGGTAGCCGCCGGTCAGGTAGCCGAGGAAGGCGCCCGAGATAAGGAAGGTCAGATAGCCGCCGGTGCCGACCACCGACAGACCGCGCTCCGACTTCAGGTACGTCGGCACCCAGGTCGCCAGGGTGTAGTAGCCGCCCTGCACACCGGTGGAGAGCAGGCCCGCGAAGAGCGTCGTGCGCAGCAGCGGACCCTTGAAGATCGCCGGGAACGAGCCCTTCTCGGCGCTCTGCCGCCGTGCGGCGGTGGCCTCCGGCGCGTCCTGCACCCGGCGCCGCATCCAGACGACGAGCAGTGCGGGCAGGGCGCCCGTCCAGAACATCACGCGCCACGCCGTGTCGTCGCCGAAGAACGAGAAGACCAGGGTGTACACGAGCGCCGCGAGGCCCCAGCCGACGGCCCACGAGCTCTGGATCGCGCCGAGCGTGCGCCCCCGGTGCTTCGCGCTCGAGTACTCGGCGACCAGGATCGCGCCGACCGCCCACTCGCCGCCGAACCCGAGGCCCTGGAGGGAGCGGAAGACCAGCAGCGTCTCGTAGGTGGGCGCGAAGCCGCAGGCGACGGTGAAGACGGCGTACGTGATCACCGTGATCATCAGGGCCTTGACCCGGCCGATCCGGTCGGCCAGGACGCCCGCGACGGCCCCTCCGACCGCGGACGCGACCAGGGTGACGGTGGTGAACAGGCCGGTCTGGCCGCTGTCCAGACCGAAGTACGCCGCCAGCGCGACCATGCTCAGCGGCAGCGTGAAGTAGTCGTACGAGTCGAGGGCGTAGCCGCCGAACGCGCCGGCGAAGGCGCGTCGGCCACGCGGACCGAGGGCGCGCAGCCAGGCCAGCGCGCCGTCGTCGGGGGTGTGTTCGGCCGTCCCTGGGCGGACGTCGGTGGTGGGGGCCTTCGGTGGACGGGTTGTGCTCATGGGGCACCTCGCTGAGGGATGACGGAGGGTGCTGGGAGTGAGCCGTGCCGTGCGGGAGGCGGGTCGCCGCAGTGGGGACGGGGCGGCGCCATGGAAAGGAAGGTAGAGGATCGTTGAACGATCCTTCAATACCCGTGTTGTTTCGTTCTCGTGTCTGCGGTTGAATTCCGGGCATGGCAGAGCAGCTGGCGGGACTGGCCGACGACCGCGCCCTCCTGGGCCGTACGAGCACGGCGGAACGGGTTTCGGACATCCTCAGAAGCCGCATCGCCGAGGGCTATTTCCCGCCGGGGACACGGCTGTCGGAGGACAGCATCGGCGGGGCGCTCGGCGTCTCCCGCAACACGCTGCGCGAGGCGTTCCGGCTGCTCACCCACGAACGCCTGCTCGTCCACGAGTTGAACCGCGGGGTGTTCGTCCGGGTCCTGACCGTGGAGGACGTCGAGGACATCTACCGCACGCGCACCCTCGTCGAGTGCGCGGTCGTGCGGGGCCTGGGCGAGCCGCCGTACGCGCTGGAGGGCCTCCAGGCGGCCGTCGCGGAGGGACAGACGGCGGCCGTCGAGAATGACTGGAAAGGACTGGGTACCGCCAACATCCACTTCCACCGGGAACTGGTGGCCCTGGCCGGAAGCGTCCGTACCACCGAGCTGATGACCAGCGTCTTCGCCGAGCTGCGCCTCGCCTTCCACTTCGTCGACGATCCGCGTCGGCTGCACGAGCCGTACCTCCAGCGCAACCGCCAGATCCTCCAGGCCCTGGAGGCGCGGGACGCGGAGGAGGCCGAGCGACTGCTGGCCGTCTACCTCGCCGACTCGCTGGAACGCGTGGTCGAGGCCTACCGGCGAAGGGTCGAGGGCGACGGCGCCCCATAGGGGCGCGGGGCTGTATCGATGTGCGGCTCCGCCGCGTGGGCGCGGCAGACCCCCAGCGGCCCGCACCCGGAGAACCCCCGGTAGTCGCCGGGCCGACCGCCGGAGGCGATAGGCGTCGTTTGGGTCGATGTCAGACCGAGGACCTAGTCTGTGCACCGTGACTTCGCCTGCTTCGACGGACCGTGTTCCGCCCCAGTTCAGCGCGGGGCCGCGACCCGCCCAGGGCCCGGCCGCCGACGAGGGCCTGGCGCGGCGGCTGCGCGCGCTCGCCTGCACCGCGCCGATCCACGACCTCGACGTGCGCAAAGCCAATCTCGCCGGTGAGTACTCGGTCTACGGCATGGCGGAGATCGCCCTCGCCGCCATCGACCTCGTCACGCTCAACATGGACTTCGACACCGGTGCCGACCACGACCAGATAGTGGCCCGTCTCCTGCCGCGCATCGCCGCACAGGCCCCGCAGCGGCCCGTCGCCGAGCACGAGCGGGTGGCCCGCTGGGTCCTGGAGAACCTGATCAACGTCGGCAGCGTCGACCGCGGCTTCCGCGCCGCGTACGGCACCTTCGCGCCGGACGGCACCTACGTGCGCCGCGACTACGACTTCAAGCTGATCGAGGAGGTCCCGGGCTACGGCGGCGTGGTCTACCTCCGAACGACCGACGAGGCGGTCAACGTCCTAGTCGGCGCCCTCGACACCGATGTGACCAGCGCGCAGATCGCCGCCGAGGTCAAGCTCGAGGTGCTGATCCGCCGCGGCCGTCTCGCCGACGCCCAGCTGGCCGCCGAGCAGGCCCGCTACCGGACCGTGCAGTACTCGGAGACGCTGCGCCGCGCCCTGGAGGCGACCCGGCGCAACGTGCGCGCGGTGGACTGGCTCAACGCGGTGCCCGACATGATCGCCGAGGCCCTCGACCACGTCGCCGACCGCTACCGCCACGAGAACGCGATCCTCACCAACATCCGCAAGGCCCGGGACGAGATCGAGGACCCGGAGAACAAGCGGCGGGCCGCCGAGCTCGTCGACATCGTCAAGGACTGCATCCGCCGGCATACGCAGTTGCAGTCCCGGCTGCTGGAGGCCGGCCCGCTGTTCCGCGCCGAGCAGGACCGGCAGGCCTTCGCCACGCCCATGACCTCCTCGGGCGTAGACCTCTACGGCCACCTCGTCGCGCCCGTGCTGCCGTTGCCGCTGGAGCAGGCCGTCCGGGTCACCGACGCGTTCTTCGCGCGCGGGACCGGGCTGCGCACACCGGTGTCCGTGCGGGTGGGCGACCTCGTCGACCTGCTGCTGACCCCGCCCGTGGAGCGCGAGCACCTGGGCGCGGAGATGCCGGAGCCGGACCTCATCGCGACGCCGGACGACAGCCGGTTCAGCGAAGAGCAGCTGGCCGCGGCGACGGAGCTGCTGGACCTGCCGGCCGACGCGCCGCGCCGGCTGTCCGGGCTCCTCGCCGAGGCACGCAGACGGGACGCCGATCTGCCGTACCTGGTGGCCCTGCTGGCGGTGCACGCCGCCAGCCCCGCGGTCGGCACCGCCTATCGGCAGGGCGAGCAGAAACTGGTGTTCGCCGTGGACGACGGGACGGAGCTGGACGACCCCGAGTTCGGCGGAGCCGACCTCATCGTCGGCACCGCCCTGCTGGACGCCGCGGGGATGGCGGCCGACCGCACGGAGGCGGCATGAGCGGCACCGGAAACCGAACGAACGAACACGTGAGCAGCAACGAGCACGTGAGCAGCAACGAGCGCGAGAGCAGCAAGGAGCCGAAGCCGTGACCGAGCACGTCGAGTGGAGCGACACGGAGGCCCCTGCCCCTGCGGCGCACGCCCCCGTCACCCCCGCCGACGCCGCCGACGCGGCGCGGCTCGTCGCCTTCGGGCTCCAGCCCAAACTCCAGCCCGCGCGGGACCAGGAATACGCGGAACTGCTGCGCCGGTACCGGGAGGATCCGGCGTTCGCACGGCTCGCCGACGCCGTCGCCGCCGGGCTCGGGCTGATCGTGCTGGAGGTGTCCCCGCGCGCGGGGATGGCGGTGACCGCCGCCGAGGACTCGGTGTTCGCCGTACGGATGGGGGACTACGCGCGTCGCACGTCCGCCGACGGCGGCGACCGGTTCCTGCACGGGCTCGCCCATCTCGCCGTCGCCGCGATGGCCTTCCCCCGGCCCGAGGACCTGGCCGACGACGGGTACGTCGGGCGGGTCAGCGTCAACGGAGTCGACGCCTTCGTGCGCCAGGCCTGCCGTCGGCTGGAGGAGCGGGCGCAGGAGCAGGGCGAGAACACCGACCCCGCCACCGACGCGCCCGGCCTGGAGGCCGCCTGGCGGATCTGGACCAGACGCAGCGCCACCGGCGCCACCAAGGACGCGCGCAGACTCGCCGGTTCGACGACCGGCATCGTCGGCAAGGCCGTCGCGTTTCTCACCGACTCCGGATTCCTCCAGCGGACCGGTGACGACAGCGGCGGCACCTACCGGACGACGGCCCGCTACCAGCTCCAGGTGCGCGACATGGCGGGCGCCGCCGCCATGGCCGAGCTGCTGGAGCTGGGCGTCGTCCCGGTCACCGACGGCTCGCCGACCCTGCTGCCCGCCGAGGAGACCGACGACCTGGAGCTGGTGTCCGACGCGGGGCTGCCGTTCCACTCCTAGAGCCGCGAACCGTAGAGCCTCAAGGCTCCCTCAACCCCCCTGATCTGCCGAAGACTTACGAGAGTCCGCCATGTACGAGCTGTCCCGGGTCCGCCTCTACTCCATCGGGCCTGCCGGTGCGCGCTACGCCGACACCGTGCTTGACCTGCGGGGCGTGGGCGACATCGTGCCCGACCCCGCCCCCACGCAGGCGGAGTTCTTCGAGGAGGAGCCCGTCGGCCCGCCGCGCCGGCCCGCGCCCGCGGGCGTGCTCTTCCTGGAGAACGGCGGCGGCAAGTCCGTCCTGCTCAAGCTGATCTTCTCCGTGATGCTGCCGGGACACCGCAACACCCTCGGCGGGGCCAGCTCCGGCGTGCTGCGCAAGTTCCTGCTCGCCGACGACTGCGGGCACGTGGCGCTGGAGTGGCAGCACGTGCTCACCGGCGAGTGCGTCGTCGTCGGCAAGGCGAGCGAGTGGCGCGGACGGCAGGTGTCCAACGACCCACGGAAGTTCGCGGAGGCCTGGTACTCGTTCCGGCCCGGGCCCGGGCTGAGCCTGGACAACCTGCCCGTCGCCGAGTCCACCGCCGTGCGCCCACCCGTCGAGGGCGCCTCCGGGGCGCGGGGGCGGCGGCGCACAATGAAGGGGTTCCGGGACGCCATCACCGAGGCGGGGAAGGCGTATCCGCACCTGGAGGTGCACTGGGAGGAGATCCACGACCGCTGGGTCGAGCACCTCACCGAACTCGGCCTCGACCCCGAACTCTTTCGCTACCAGCGGGAGATGAACGCCGACGAGGGCGAGGCCGCCGGCCTCTTCGCGGTCAAGAAGGACTCCGACTTCACCGACCTGCTGCTGCGAGCGGTCACCGACACCCGCGACACCGACGGGCTCGCCGACCTGGTCAGCGGCTTCGGCAACAAACTGGGCCGACGTGCCGAGCTGATCGCCGAACGGGACTTCACCGCCGGGTCGGTGGACCTCCTCGGACGGATCGTCGAGGCCGCCGAAGCCCGCTCACGCGCGCGCGACGTGCACGCCGGCGCCGAGCGGCGCACCCGCGCGCTGGCTCGACGGCTCTCCGCGCGAGGCCTGCGGGAGAAGGCGCGGGCCGGTGATCTCGCCCAGCGCGTCACGGCCGCCGCCTACGCCGTCACCCATTCCGAGGGCGCACGCGAGCGCAGCGCGCTGATCGCCGCCGAACTCGCCTTCCGGCACGCCTCGCTGGCGCTCGCAGCCGCCGAGAAGTCCGCCGCCGCGCAGAAGCGCGAACTCGCCGACGCCCGCACCCTGCACGCCGCCTGGCAGGCCGCCGAGGCCGTCCTGCGCCACCGCGCCGCCGCGGACCGGGTCGCGCGCGTCTCCGCCGCGATCCAGGAGGCCGAACGCGACGCCGCTCCCGCGCTCGCCGCCCGCGCCCGGGCCGCCGTCGACCTCGTCCGCGCCCTGCACGCGGCCGCGGAGCGCGCCGAGACCCTCGCCAACGAGGAGGAGGAGCGCTCGGCGGCACTCCAGGAGGTCGGCGAGTCCGCGCACCGGGACGCGACCTCCGCCGCCACCGACGCCCAGCGCGCCCGCAGCGAGGTCGGGCACCTGCGCCAGCGCCTCTCCGAGGTCGAACAGGAGACCGCCGAGGCCGTCCGGGCGGGCTGGCTCGACGACAGCGCACCCGACGCCGACCCCGCCCGCGCGGCCCTCGCCGCCAGCGACGCCGAGAAGACGGCCGTCGCCGCCTGGGACACCGCCCGCGAGGCCTCGCGACGGGCCGGCGAGCATGCGCGCGAGGCCGCCTCCGCAGAGTCCCGCGCCGAACTCACCGCGGCCCGGGCCGCCGACGCGGCGACGGCCGGGCAACGCTCGTACGACGCCGAACGACGCCTCGCCGAGTCCCTGGCCGGCGAGGAGCGCCTCGCGGAGCTGCTCGGGCTGACCGGCGGCGGCGCGCGGCGGCCGATCCCGCAGCCCCGGCAGGACGGCGAACCGGAGGACGGCCCCTCGCTGACCCCCGAGGAGCTGGACCGCTGCGCCGACGAACTGCGCGAACTCCTCGAAGACGCCGTCTCCTCCGCCGAACGGCAGCTCTTCGAGCTGCGCACCGCCGCCGCCGACGACTCCCGCATCCTCGGCGCGCTCGGCGACGGCGGACTCCTGCCGCCCGGCCCGGACGTGCTGGCCACCGTCGAATTCCTCGGCGAGCACGGCATCCCCGCGCTGCCCGGCTGGCGCTACCTCGCCCAGGCCGTCGACCCCGCCGACCACGCGCGCGTGCTCGCCGCCCGGCCCGAACTGGTCGACGGCGTGATCATCACCGACCCCGACTCGCACGCACGCGCGCGTGAGGCGCTCGGTGACGCCGCGCTCCTGCCGCGGTCGGCCGTCGCCGTCGGCACGGCCGCCGCCCTGCTCGCACCGACCCCGCCGGCCGACTCCCACAGCGACGTATTCCTCGTACCGCCCAACCCGGCCATGCACGACGAGCACGCCGCCGACGAGGAACGGCAGGCGCTGCGCGCCCGGGCGACCGAGCGGGACGAGGACATCCGTCGGCTCGCGGGTCGGCTCGGCAAGGACCGGGAGCTGGCGGCGCGGCTCTCTTCCTGGCGTACCGGCTGTCCGGCCGGGCGGCTCACCGAGCTGGCCCAGGCCGCCGGGGAGGCGCGCGCGTTCGCCGAGGAGTCCGAGGCCGAACTGGCCGAGGCGCGGACCGTGCGGGCGGAGGCCGACGAGACCGCCGCCGAAGCCGCCCTGGTGCGGGACGAGCGGCAGGAGGCGGCGCAGAAGGCCCGGCGTGCCGCCGACGCCCTCGCCGGGCTCGCCTTCCGGTTGCGCGAGCGTGCCGGCTGGCAGGTCAAGGTACGTGAACTCGCCGACGAGGCCACCGAGTCGGAGGCCCGCGCCCAGGCCTGCCTGGAGCGCGCCCGCGCAGCGGACGAGGACCGGCGCGGCGCCCAGCGAGCCGCCGACGACGCCCGCCGCACCGCACGCGCGCTGCGCGCCGAGCGCGCCGAGATCGCCGGAGCCCCCGACGACGTGCCGGCGGACGCGGCGGACGCCGCCCAGTCCTCCCTGCCCGCCCTCCGCGAGGCCTACCGGGCGGCCTCCCAGCTGTACGAGAAGGTCGGCGTCGGCGCCGATCTGCGCGCCGAGCAGGCCCGCGCGGAGAGCGACGAGAGCGGGGCCCGCGCCGAACTCGACCGGCTCAGCAACAAGGTCCGCACCCGCGCGGAGCTGCTGCTGCAGTCGCCCGACGGCTCCGACGGGCCCTCCCGACAGGCCGCCGCCGCACGCGCGGAGGAACTGGTGCAGCTCCTGGAGACCCGTGTGTCCACCGCGAGCGAACAGCTCGGACGGCTGCGCGGCGAGGCCGAGCGGCACGCGCCCGAGGACGGCGAGGCCCACACCGAGCTGGCCGAGGAGCTCCAGCCGCGCGATGCCGAGCACGCCCAGGCGCTGCTGCGCACGGCGACAG
Source organism: Streptomyces sp. NPDC050263 (assembly GCF_040655955.1). Taxonomy (NCBI): domain Bacteria; kingdom Bacillati; phylum Actinomycetota; class Actinomycetes; order Kitasatosporales; family Streptomycetaceae; genus Streptomyces; species Streptomyces sp. NPDC050263. The sequence goes on from NZ_JBFAKW010000032.1 coordinate 58,390, forward strand.
CCGAACTCGCCTCCCGCGCCGACGCGTTGAGCCAGGCCCGGGACGCCCACGCCGAACTCCTGGCCGCCCACCGCGCCGCCGAGGACGCGGCCGGCGGCTTCGACGAGATCGCCGCGATGCTCCGCGACCTGCTGCGCGAGCACCCGCCCGAGGAGGACCAGGAGGAGCCGGAGCCCTACCCCGGCACCCTGGAGGAGGCCCGTCAGTCGGCTGCCGAGGCCCGCCGGTCACTGCGCGGCTGCGCCGCCGACCTGTCCGCCGCGGAGTCGGCCGTACGCGAGGCGAGCGACATCCTCGTACGACATGCCAACTCCACGCGCTACGAGCAGGTCCGCACCCCGGCCCGCCAGCAGATCCGTGAGCTGCCCGCCTCCGCGCTGCCCGAGCACGCCAAGAAGTGGGCGGACGCGTTCGCGCCCCGACTCAGGGTCCTCACCGACGAGTTGGCGCAGCTGGAGCGCAACCGGGACTCGATCGTGGACCGGCTGCGGGGCCTTGTCGAGTCCGCGCTCGCCACGCTGCGCTCGGCCCAGCGCCTCTCCCGGCTGCCCGAGGGCCTCGGTGAGTGGTCGGGGCAGGAATTCCTCCGCATCCGCTTCGAGGAGCCCGACCAGGCCACCCTCACCGAGCGCCTCGGCGAGGTCGTCGACGAGGCGACCCGGGCGGCCGTGAAGAAGAACTCCGACCTGCGGCGCGACGGCATGTCGCTGCTGCTGCGGGGCGTCGGCGCGGCTCTCCAGCCCAAGGGCGTCGCCGTGGAGATCCTCAAGCCGGACGCCGTCCTGCGCGCCGAGCGCGTCCCCGTCGGCCAGATGGGCGACGTGTTCTCCGGCGGCCAACTGCTCACCGCCGCCATCGCCCTGTACTGCACGATGGCGGCGCTCAGGAGCAACGACCGGGGCCGGGACAAGCACCGCTACGCCGGCACGCTGTTCCTCGACAACCCCATCGGGCGCGCCAACGCGACCTATCTGCTGGAGCTCCAGCGCGCGGTCTCGGACGCCCTCGGCGTGCAGCTCCTCTACACCACCGGCCTCTTCGACACGACGGCACTGGCGGAATTCCCACTGGTCATCCGCCTGCGCAACGACGCCGACCTCCGGGCGGGCCTGAAGTACATCAGCGTCGAGGAACACCTCCGACCGGGCCTGCCGCAGCAGGCCCCGCCCGCCGAGGGCGACGGGGCCCAGGTCCACAGCGAGATCACGGCGACACGGATGTTCAAGCGGCCGGCATAGCCCCGGCCCAGGCCGATCCGGGCCGCACGGCTCGACGAGGTGGAGGGTGTCCGTCTCCTCCCACGACCGGGAGGAGACGGACGATCCACCTCAGGAGTGCGACAGCTGTCCGGCGCCGCCCTGACTGCGTATCCGCTCGTGCGCCCGCTCGGTGGCCCGTGCCTGCCGTCGCGCCTTGCGGCGCTCGCGGCGCAGCGACCGCGCGGTGCTGCTCGGCGTCGACACCACGCCGTTGCGCTGGTTCCACACCTGCCGGGTCACCCAGATGTCCAGCGCGGCCCACGTGGCCAGCACCGTGCTGACCACACTGCTGATCACCATGGGGAAGGCCAGCCACGATCCGGCCAGGGTGCACAAGAAGGCGACCATCGCCTGAATCAGCGTCACGGCGATGACGAGCACCGCGCGTACGGCCGCCGTACGCACCGGGTCGGGCATCCGGCGCCGACGCGCGGGCTCCTCCACCCACAACGGCCGGTACGTCGCCCGCGCCTGTCCCGCAGGGACGGCGCGGGCGGGTGACTCGCGCCTGACTGACGGACTGTCGCGCCGCTCCGTTGTGACGTGCCTGTTCCCCGAAATGTCGCGATCAGACGCCTCGGGTTCCCGCAACGCTGTACCGCGCGCCGACACACCCTCCTCGGGTGCCCCACGCCGCTCCGCCGTGCCCATCACCGTGTCACTCCCCACCGCCGACAGACCGCTTGCCTCCGGGTCGAAGACCCGGCTCCCCAGTGGCTGCCCGGCTTGCGCTGATTTACGCCGCCCAGGTGCGGCATACGGCTCGTGTGGCCGATTCCGCCCCCAATTCCCAATGACTAGGACGAACGACGCGCCCCGAAGATTCCCAAGTTGCGAAAAATTCTGGCCAACTCGTTTGCACGGCCGATCGGTTCCGGCCGGGCCCGGTCGGCCGGATTCGGGGGTGCAATCTCCCGCATTGCCCGGACAACGCACCATGTCTCGCCCTCGGTGCGGAAGTTCAGCTTCCGGACAGCTCTTCGAGTTAACTGTGTGTCGGTAGTAGGCTCACGCCGTTTGTTGACGCACATGCGTACCCCCTACCGGTGGGGGTTCGAGCTGGGGGAGGCCATGCGCTTTCGCGGGAAGTCCATCCGCCGGAAGATCGTGGCGCTGCTGCTCGTGCCGCTGGTGTCCCTGACCGTCATCTGGGGCTTCGCCACGGTACTCACGGGACGCGAGGCGAGCCGCCTGTTCACCGTGTCGTCCCTGGTCGAGAACGTCGGCTATCCCATCGAGGACACCGTCCGCGTCGTCCAGCAGGAACGCCGCCAGACCCTGGTCTACCTCGCCGACCCCCGTGCCTCCGACGCGCTGTCCGCGCTGCGCCGCACCCGGACCGCCACCGACGAGGCACTCGCCGAGATCCGCAAGAACGCCCAGGACCCCGATGTACGCGACGTCCTGGACCAGGACGACGGCGAGGGCCTGACCGCGGTGCTCGACGCCTTCGAGGGCGTCGACTCCCTGCGCCGGAGCGTCGAGGAGGGCACCGTCACCCGCGCCCAGGCCCTCGCTCTCTACACGCAGTTGATCGACCCGTGCTACGCCCTGCTGGCCAGGATGGACGTGGTCGACAGCGTGGAGATGGACAAGCAGTACCGGGCGCTCGTCAGCGTCGCCCGCGCCCGAGAGCTGCTGTCCCAGGAGGACGCGCTGCTCGGTTCCGCCCTGGTCGTGGGCCGTCTCAGCGGCGAGGAGATCCGCGACGTCTCCGACCTCGCGGCCCAGCGTGAGGTGGTCTACGCGATCAGCCTCGCCCAGCTGCCCACCGCGGAGCGCGAACGCTACGAGAGCTTCTGGAAGAACGCCACCACCGCCCCGCTGCGCACGGTCGAACAGGCCGTCGTCGCCGCCACGCCCGGCGAACTCCCCCGCGGCGCGAGCGCACGGAATTGGGACACCGCGGCCGGAAACGTTCTCGACGAGCTCGGCACGCTGGACGAACAGGCCAATGACCGCTATCAGGACCGCGTCCGGCCGGTGGCGGTCGAGGTCATCGTCAAGGCCGTCTTCGCAGGTGTCTTCGGGCTGATCGCCCTGCTCGTCTCCCTCGTCCTGTCCGTGCGCATCGGCCGCGGTCTGATCCGCGATCTGCGCCAGCTCCGGCTGGAGGCCCACGACGCGTCCGGTGTACGACTGCCGAGCGTCATGCGTCGGCTGTCCGCCGGCGAACAGGTCGACGTCGAGACCGAAGTGCCGCGGCTGGAATACGACAAGAACGAGATGGGCGAGGTCGGCCAAGCCCTCAACACCCTCCAGCGCGCCGCCGTCGAGGCCGCCGTCAAACAGGCCGAACTGCGCTCCGGGGTCTCCGAGGTGTTCGTCAACCTCGCCCGCCGCAGCCAGGTTCTGCTGCACAAGCAGCTCACCCTGCTCGACACCATGGAGCGCCGCACCGAGGACACCGAGGAGCTCGCCGACCTCTTCCGCCTCGACCACCTCACCACCCGCATGCGTCGGCACGCCGAGGGTCTGGTGATCCTCTCCGGCGCCGCTCCCTCCCGGCAGTGGCGCAAGCCCGTCCAGCTCATGGACATCGTGCGCGCCGCTGTCGCCGAGGTCGAGGACTACGAACGCATCGAGGTCCGGCGCCTGCCGCGTCTCGCGGCCACCGGACCGGCCGTCGCCGACCTCACCCACCTGGTGGCCGAACTCCTGGAGAACGCCACGGTGTTCTCCCCGCCGCACACCGCCGTCCAGGTGTTCGGCGACCGGGTCGCCAACGGCTTCACCCTCGAGATCCACGACCGCGGTCTCGGCATGGCGCCCGAAGCCCTCCTGGAAGCCAACCTCAGGCTCGCCGAGACACCGGAATTCGAGCTGTCCGACACCGACCGCCTCGGGCTCTTCGTGGTCAGCCGGCTCGCCCAGCGGCAGAACGTCCGCGTCTCCCTGCAGCCCTCGCCGTACGGCGGGACGACCGCCATCGTCTTCATCCCCGACGCGCTGCTGACCGACGAAGTTCCCGACACCAACGGCATCGGTTTCCGGCTCGACCGTCCCCGCCCCCCGAAGGAGGCCGAGTCGGCGGAGGCCCGCAGGCCCGCGCTCTCCCCGGCCACGGTGCAGCTTCCCGGCGTGCCCGTCTCGATGCTCGACGGCCCGGTCGAGCTGGAGGCCCCCGTCGGCCTGGACGCCCTCGGCGGCTTCCCGGCCACCCTGGACGAGGAGGACGAGGACCACGGCGGCCTGTTCCGCCCCCGCCGCTCCCTCACCCGCGGCGCCGAGGACGAGTCGGCCGCAGGCGCCGTCGAACCGCACCGCAGGCTGTCCGACAACCCCGGCGAACCCGACGGGTCCGTCGCCGACGACCCGGCCTCCCCCGTACCGCTGCTGCCCGGCCGCCGCGCGCCCAAGCTGGTCAGCTCGCACGGTCGCCCGGTCCCCGAACAGCGACTGCGGCGCGCGGAGACGGACGCGGAGTCCTCGGCCCGGTCCGGCCCCCGCCGCATGGAGAACGAGGGACCGGCGCCGCTGCCGTCCCGCCGTCGCGGCACCACGGCCCAGATCCCCCGGAGCGGCGGCGCGACCGAGCGCCCCGCGCTGCCGGAGCACCCCGGCCGTGGTGCGGCAGAGCCTTCTCAGCCCCCCGCTCTCCCTCGGCGCACACGGCAGGCCGCGGCCCGGCCCGGCGGTCCCGACGACCCGGCCGACCGCCCCGACACCGCGTCCGCCCAGGCAGGAGGCAGCGCGCGCAGTGGCGACCAGGGGAGCAGCGCCCGGAACCAGGGAAACCCGGCTCATGGCACCGGCTCCGGTACAGGCGCGTTGCCGCGGCGCGTGCGGCAGGCGAACCTGGCTCCTCAGCTGAGACAGGGCCCGGCTCCGCGCACCGAGAACCGGGCCGACCCCGCCGACCGGGACGCCGACGAGGTACGCAGCCGGATGGCCTCGCTTCAGCGCGGCTGGCAGCGCGGCCGCGTAGAGAACGCCGCGGGCGACGACGCCCACAGCGGCACAGCACCACAAGGAACGACAAAGGGGGACGGTCGATGACCGCACCGAAGGAGACCGGCGAAAGCACCACCGGCAACGGCGAGCTGAACTGGCTCCTCGACGAACTCGTCGACCGCGTCGCCAGCATCCGCAAGGCGGTCGTCCTCTCCGGCGACGGCCTTGCGACGGGGGTGTCCAGGGACCTGACCCGGGAGGACGGCGAGCACCTGGCCGCCGTCGCCTCCGGTTTCCACAGCCTTGCCAAGGGCGTCGGCCGCCACTTCGAGGCCGGCAGCGTCCGCCAGACCGTCGTCGAACTCGACGACGCCTTTCTGTTCGTCACGGCCGCCGGTGACGGCAGCTGCCTCGCCGTCCTGTCGGACGCCGACTCGGACGTCGGGCTCGTGGCCTACGAGATGACGCTCCTGGTCAAGCGGGTCGGCGTACATCTGGGCACCTCCCCACGCACCGATCTGCCCACAGGCGGGTAGTGGGATGGCATGAGCACAGACGGTCAGGGAAGAAGTCACTGGTTCGACGACGAGGCCGGACCGGTCGTCCGTCCGTACGCCATGACGCGAGGCCGTACCACCAGTGCGGTCCAGCACCGCCTCGATCTGATCGCGGTGGTCGTCGTCGAGCCCCACGCCGACGATCCGGACACGGACTCCTCGCTGTCGCCCGAGCACGTGGACATCGTGGATCTGTGCCGGGACACTCCGCAGTCGGTCGCCGAACTCTCCGCCGAACTCAACCTGCCCATCGGAGTCGTACGGGTCCTGGTCGGAGACCTCGTGGACGCGGAATTCGTCCATGTGAACCGGCCGGTACCCCCTGCCGAGCTGCCGGACGAGAGTATTCTGCGCGATGTGATCAACGGCCTCCGAGCGCTGTGAGCAGCGCGGAAGCGGGGTGAAGACGTGAGTGGCTGGCAGTTCTGGGCGGACCGGGGCGGCTCCTTCACGGACATCGTCGCGCGTCGCCCGGACGGCCGGCTCCTGACCCACGACCTGCCGGTCGTGACCAACGCCCTTCTGGAACGCGAAGCCCCGGGTGATGACGATGAGGGTGCGCTCGCCCTCCGCACCGACTCGGGTGCCATCATCCGGGTACGCGTGCGCGTGGACCGCGACAACCGCTCCGTGACCGTCGACTTCACCGGCACCTCAGCGCAGTCGGCCACCGACTTCAACGCGCCCTTCTCGGTCGTCGACGCAGTCGTTCTGTACGCCTTCCGTACCCTGGCCGCCGACGTCATCCCGCTCAACGACGGCTGCCTGCGCCCGCTGAGGACGGTCGTCCCGCGTGGCTCCCCGCTCGCGCCCGAACCGCCCGCCGCCGTCTTCGCCGGCGACGTCGAGACCTCCCATGCGATCACCGACACCCTCTGTGCGGCTCTCGGCGTTCCGGCCGAGGGCTCCGGCACCATGAACAACGTCATCTTCGGCAACGAACGCCACCAGTACGACGAAACCTTCGTCTCCGGGTCCGGCGCGGTCCGCCGCATCCGCTTCCACGAGCCCATGACCGTCTCCACCCTGTCCCGGCACCACCGGGTCCCTCCGTACGGCCTGGCGTGCGGCGCTCCCGGCGCGCTGGGCGCCGACCGGGTGGAACGGGCGGCCGCCACCGTCGTCCGGCTCAGCGGCAGCGATTCCGCGGACGTCGGCCCCGGCGACGTGCTCGTCATCGAGACCCCCGGCGGCGGAGGCTACGGCCCGCCGCCCGACAACCCCCCAGCCAAGCCATCAAGCAGGAGAAGTGATCGATGATCTTCGGGCGTTCTGAGCGCGGCAAGCCCCCGGTCGAGCCGGTCACGCTCAAGATCCTGGTGGCCGGCGGCTTCGGCGTGGGCAAGACCACGCTCGTCGGCGCCGTCAGCGAGATCAGGCCGCTGCGCACCGAGGAGTACCTCACCGAGGCCGGCCGGCCGGTCGACGACACGACCGGCGTCGAGGCCAAGCACACCACCACCGTCGCCATGGACTTCGGGCGCATCACCCTGCGCGAGGACCTCGTGCTCTACCTGTTCGGCACGCCCGGACAGGAGCGGTTCTGGTTCATGTGGGACGAGCTCTCCGAGGGCTCGCTCGGCGCCGTCGTGCTCGCCGACACCCGCCGTCTGGAGGACTGCTTCGCCGCGGTCGACTACTTCGAACGGCGCTCCATACCCTTCCTCATCGCCGTCAACTGCTTCGAGGGCGCCGATCGTTACCCGGAAGAGGACGTACGCGGGGCGCTCGACCTCGACGACGACGTACCGGTGATGCTGTGCGACGCCCGCGACCGAAGGTCGGTCAGAGACGTACTCGTCGGTGTGGTCCAACACGCGATGGACTACGGGGCCGAACGCCGCAAGGCCGTCACCACCTGAGACGCCCGCCCGGCCGACACGGCCCGTACCCCCGCCGACCGGGGTACGGGCCGTGGCTCAAAGGGGCACACGCGCGTGTGGCCCAAGTGCAGGAGACGCGCATGTGCCGCGATGCGCAAGCCCACGCGCCTCCTACCCCTCGTCCTCCAGCCAACCGAAGCTCTTTTCCACGGCCTTGCGTCAATTGTCGTACGCACGGTCACCAATCGAGCCGCCGGTACGCCTTGAGTTCGTCGACGGGCACTCCGAGGCCGCTCACGGGCCTGGAGGCCCTCCCGGGCCACACGGGGCCCCGCGTGGCTTCTGACGGGCGCTCGGACCGCCTGTCGGCCGTTCCGGCGCCTCGCGGCACCGAGGCCCACCTGCCGTCAGCAGTCCCGGCTCTGCCGACCTCAGGTCAGACCGCGCCCGGCTCCGCACCCACGGCCCCGGTCCTCGCAGGGACCAGCGGCTGCGACCCACGCCGGATCTCGTGTCCGGCCGGCCCCGCCTGCCCCACCATCCAACTCGTTCCTCGCAATGACTTCGGAGCCTTCATCAAGGGTGCGAGAAACGCCGCGGCCTGGCGGTGATCCGTCACTCTGCCCGGCCGGCACAGGACCGTGGCCGGCGACAACGTGACCGGTTGCCCGCCTGCGGACCACGGCGCGTCCAGCACGGAGACGACCGGCGGATCGAGGTCCTCCGGATCGGCCAGGACCAGGAAGTCGTCTCCGCCGATGTGCCTCACGCGCGCGTTCCCGGACGCGCCGATCTGCAGCGCTCGTCCCACCGACCGGATCAGCTCGTCACCCGCCGCGAACCGGGCAGCCGTGTCAGCGGATTCAGCCCGGCCGCCTCCTCGCCCCGGCTCTCGGCCAGCGCCCGCACAATTGTCCGCGAGCCGGACGTCGCCCACGCGCCGCCCGCGGCGGTCGACCACGGCCCCGTCGTCGGGGGTGCGGTCCCGGTCGCCGTCCGCGACCACGTCCAGTACCTCCCACGCGGTCGCGTCGACGCCCACCGTCCGCGGCGGATCGCCGGGCTTGGCAGCGGGACGGTCCGCGTACAGGGCGTGGCCGTAGCGCCCCGACATCGACGGCAGGAACCGCGACCGATGCACGGACCGGACCGGGACCCCGTGCGGTCCACGAGGAGGAATCCGGACCGTCCGGCGACCCGGTCAACAGTGCCCGCACCTGACCGGCGGAGACGGTCGCGGGCAGCAGCGCCGCCGGTCGGACGAACTCCCGCACCGACGGCCCCGACCTGGTCGCCGACCCGAAACCCGGGCCGAGAGACGGCATGTACACGTCCGCAGCGGGCAACCGGCTCGGCGGCGCGAACAGCGCGCCCTGCGCCACCTGTGCCCCGGCAGACAGTGCGGCCGCACACTGCAGTTCGGTCCTGGGTGACGCCGCGCGAACCGCCAACACGGCCAGTCGGCCGTCGAGTTCGGGATCCCGGCGGGCCTGGGCCAGGATGTCGCCGCCCTCCGGGCGGCCGAGTATCTCCAGCCCCGAGACCCCTCCGGTGGCCAGGTTGACCACCGGCTGGAAGGCGAAGCGGAAGGTATCCGTCCAGGAGTGCACGGGAACATGACGGCGCTGCCCGCATGCGCCCAGGCCCAGCGCGATTCATCGCACCGCCACCACCGCCGAACCATGACCGAACAACCCTTGGTTCGCCGTGACGGCCACGCGCGCGTCCGCGATCTGCCGCTCGCCCGCCTGCCCTCGCAACTGCCAGGTGACCTCGCAGACCTGGGCGATCGCCTGCGCCGGCACCGCCTCCCCGAAGGAGGCCAGTCCACCGCTCGCGTTCACCGGTATACGGCCGCCGGGCGCGGTCGCGCCCTCCCGGAGCAGCTTGGCGGCCTCGCCGTCGCCGCACAGTCCCAGGTCCTCGTACCACTGCAACTCCAGGGCGGTGGAGAGGTCGTAGACCTCGGCGAGCGACAGGTCCTCGGGACCGATGCCCGCCTCCTCGTAGGCGGCTCGGGCGATCGACGCCCGGAACGGTTCACCGGCCGGATCGGCCCCTGCCGCGGAGTCGGTCGCGATGTCCGGCAAGTCCAGCACCGTGGTGGGGTAGCGGGGCGTGACGGTGGACACCGCCCGGATCCGCACCGGATCCACCGCTCCGTGCCGACGGGCGAACTCCATGCTGGAGAGCACCAGCGCCGCGCCGCCGTCCGACGTCGCGCAGATGTCCAACAGCCGCAGCGGATCGGCGACCACCGCGGAGGCGGCGACCTCCTCCGCGGTGACGCGCTTGCGGTAACGCGCGTTCGGATTCAGCGCTCCCATGGCGGCGTTCTTCACCTTGACCTGGGCGAAGTCCTCCGGCGTGTCCCCGTGCACGGCCATGCGTCTGCGCGCGTACAACCCGAAGTACGTCGGATTGGTCGCGCCGAGCACCCGGAACCGCAGCCAGTCCGGATCGTCCGGCCGGTCCCCACCTGCCGGGCGGAAGAAGCCCTTGGGGGCGGAGTCGGCCCCCACCACCAGCACCACGTCCGCCAGACCCGCGAGGATCTGCGCCCGGGCCGTGTTGATCGCCTGAGCCCCCGACGCGCACGCCGCGTACACACTCGCGACCCGGGCTCCCTGCCACCCCAGAGCTCTCGCGAACGTCGCTCCGGCCACGTACCCCGGATAGCCGCCACGCACCGTGTCCGCGCCGACGATCGAATCGACGTCCCGCCAGTCCACGCCCGCGTCCGCGAGGGCCGCGCGCGCCGCCTTCACCCCGTACTCGACGAAGCCGCGACCCCACTTGCCCCACGGATGCATCCCCGCGCCGAGCACCGCCACTTCTGCCGTCATCCCGCCACCCCCGTCGGCCGCCATCGCCAGGTCGTCCAGGTCGTCTCCGCGTCCTCCTCGAGCACGCCCGGTACGACCTCCACCTCCATGCCCACCGCCAGATCGGTGACGGCGACCCCGGGAACCGCCTGTCCCAGCACCACGATCCGCTCGGACTCCAGCTCCACAGCGATCAACGCGTACGGTTCCCACGGAAGTTCCGGATCGCTCACATAGGGTGACGGAGGGCGGTACCGGCTGTCCGTGTACGACCAGACCCGCCCGCGCCGCGAGAGCGGCACTTCCTCCAGCCCGCCGCCCTGGCAGCCCGGATTGCGGCAGTGCATGTCCTCGCGCGGGAAGAAGACCGACCGACACCCCGAGCACCGCGTCCCGAGCAGTCTGAAGTCGTCGCCCTCCCCGGTGAACCAACCGGCCACCACGGGTGTACGTGTGCGCGACAAGGAAGCCCCTCCCGGATGCCGGAACTGACGGATCGTCAGGAGTGTGGCATGTCCGCCCGGAATTGGGCAGGGAGGAAACATGACACGACTCTCCAGTGCCGTACGTGGCGTCGCCGCCGCGCTCGCCGCCCTGCTGGCCGTGACCACAGCCTCCGCCACGGCGCGGGCGCACACAGACCCCGAGGCCCCCGCGGACTTCGTGGCCCTGAGAACCGTGGACCCGACCATCCTTCAGGAGATGCGCTACTACACCCCGCACAACTTCGTCGGCGAGCCCGTCGACGGCTACCGGCAGCCCGTCTGCATCCTCACCCGGCCGGCCGCCGAAGCCCTTCACGAGGCCCAGGCCACACTGCTGCGGCAGGGCTACACGCTCAAGGTGTACGACTGCTACCGCCCCCAGCGCGCCGTGAACCACTTCGTCCGCTGGGCCGAGGACCTGAACGACGAGGCGACGAAAGCGGAGTTCTATCCGAACGTCGACAAGACCCGTCTGTTCGCGGACGGTTACATCGCCGAGAAGTCCGGTCACAGCCGAGGCTCCACCATGGACCTCACCATCGTGAAGCTCCCGGCCACTCCGACCAGGCCGTACGTGCCCGGCGAACCGCTCGTCCCCTGCTACGCACCGCAAGAACAACGCTTCCCGGACAACTCGGTCGACATGGCGACAGGATTCGACTGTTTCGACACCTTGGCACATACCCTGGACGCGCGCGTGCAGGGGCAGCAACGGGCCAACCGGCTGCTCCTCAAAGGCGCTCTGGAAGACCTCGGCTTCGTGAACCTCGCCGAGGAATGGTGGCACTACACCTTCGAGCCCGAGCCCTACCCCGACACCTACTTCGACTTCCCCGTCTCCGTCGAGTCCCTCACCGGCGGCCACTGAGCAGCCTTCGTACGACGCCCTCCCCAAGATCGGATACGCTCCGCCGCGTGTCCGAAACTCTGCATTCCACTTCGAACTCCGCGCGCGACTCCCACTGTTCGAGTTGCGGAGCGCCCTACGGGGAGGGCGTCACCGGCTGGCCCCGCACCTGTCCGGCCTGCGCCACCGTGGCGTACCGCAACCCGCTGCCGGTGGCCGTCGCGCTCCAGCCCGTGTACGACACGAAGGGCACCGCCCTGGTCGTCATCACCCGAACCATCCATCCCGCGCGCGGGGGCATCGCACTGCCCGGCGGTTACATCGACGACCGCGAGGACTGGCGGCAGGCCGTCGTCCGCGAGCTCAAGGAGGAGACCGGCATCGACGCCGCGCCCCGCGATGTGCGGCTGGCTGACGCCATGAGCTCCTCCGACGGCCACCTGCTCCTGTTCGGGCTCCTTCCGGAGTACCCCGCGGAGCGTCTCCCGGAGTCCGCCGCCACTGACGAGACCGAGGGCTGGCACCTCCTGCGCCGGCCGGAGGAACTCGCCTTCCCCTTGCACACGCACGCAGCGCGGGCGTTCTTCGAAGGCCGCTACATCTAGGACCGTCGCCTGCGGATCACGCCGGAGACGCGAGGCCGGCCAGAACCCACTACATGCCCAGCCCGCGGACGCGCACCGGGTGGGACGGTGCGTGCACGCCGTCCTCACCCTCCCGTTCGACGACGACCCGTGTGCCCTCCCACCGGGCGACGTACCGCTCGGTCTCCGGCTCCTCCCAGCCGTCGCCCGCGTCCCGCACCACCAGGCCACCACCCGTCCGTCCCCGGACCGGTGCCCACACCTCCAGCTCCAGCCCGCCGTCGTCCCCCCGCACGGGCAGGACGGCACCCGCGCGCGCGAGCACCGGAATACGCGACAGCGGGGCGTCCACGAGCACCTGCCCGGGCCCCTGGTACCCCCGTTCCGTCGCCGTGTCGTACCAGAGCCCCCGCGGCAACTGCACCGCACGACGGTCGGTGCCCGGGTCCATCACCGGCGCCACCAGCAGGCAGTCGCCCAGCAGGAAGGCGTCCTCGCAGTCCCGCAACGCCCGGTTCCCGGGTGCGCCCCACCACAAAGGGCGCACATACGGGGCGCCGGTACGTCGAGCCAGATGCGCGAGCGTCACGAAGTACGGCAGCAGCCGCCTACGCTCCACGAGCGCCACACGCGCGTGCTCCAACACCTCGGGACCGAACTCCCACGGCTCCCGGCGCCCCGCGCGCAGGCTCGCGTGCGTGCGGAACAGCGGAAGATACGCGCCCAGCTGGAACCAGCGCAGATACAGCTCGGGCGACGGAGAACCGTCGAAACCGCCCACGTCCGGCCCCGAATACGGCACCCCGCACAGCCCGAGCCCCATCACCAGCGACAAGGACGCCCGCAGCCCCGGCCATCCTGTGGCGACGTCTCCGGACCAGGTGCCGCCGTAGCGCTGCAGGCCCGCCCAGCCGGATCGCGAGAAGACGAACGGGCGTTGGTCCGGAACCAGCTCCCGCAAGCCCTCATAGGCCGCCCAGGCCATGCACAGCCCGTACACGTTGTGCGCCTCGCGATGATCACCGCCGCGCCCCTCCAGAGAGTGCCGTGCGGAGCGAGGCAACGTGGGCTCCCCGAACGCGGCGAACGACGTCGGCTCGTTCATGTCGTGCCAGAAGCCGGCGAACCCCTGCCCGATCCGCTCGGCGTAGAGACCACCCCACCACTTCCGCACACGCGCGTGCGTGAAGTCCGGGAAAACCGCCTCTCCAGGCCACACCACGCCCTCGACGACCTGTCCCGACGCGTCGCGTACGAACGCGTCCTCGGCGACCCCGCCGGCGTACACGGCGTTGCCCGGCGCGGCCTTGACCGCCGGGTCGACGACCGACACCAGACGTATCCCGTCCCGCCGCAGCTCGTCTGCGAGCACCGACAGTTTCGGGAAGCGATCCTGGTCGACGGTGAACACCTGGTGCTCGTCGTAGTGGTCGATGTCGAGGTGGACCGCGTCCAGGGGCAGGCCGTGCTCCTGATAGCCCGCCACGATCCGCCGGACCTCTTGCTCGCTGCCGAAGCCCCAGCGCGCGTGATGATGACCGAGCGCCCAGGCGGGCGGCACCGCCGGAGCCCCGGTCAGCGACGCCCAGGCGAGGAGCACGCGCGCGGGAGTGCCCACGATCACCCAACGGCGCAACGGTCCGCCGTCCATCCGCACCTCGCAGGCTCCCGGCCGGTCGTGCCCGGAGCCGGCTCCCTCCTCGCCCTCCCGCAGCATGACCGTGCCGTCCCAGGAGGTGTCGTGGAACACCAGATGGGTGGCCGCGTCGGCCACCACCAGTTGCACCGGCATCGTGAGGTAGAGCGGATCATCGCCACGATCGAAGGCGTGCCGGGGATCCGTGTTCCACAGCCGGTACGTCCCGTTGCGCAGCCGCAGCCCGGACGCCCGCCCCCCGAGGCCGAAGAAACGCGCGTCAGCCGTCACCTCCGAGCGCTGCATCCAGCGCCCCGGGCCACCCTCCTGCGGCTCCCACCACCGGGGCGGCAGATCACGACGCAGCGTCACCCCGCCCGGCGTGCACACCTCGATGGCACCGTGCCGTGAGACCACGACCGTCACCCGCTCGGCGACGACCCGCCACCCGCCGTCCTTGTCCGGCTCCAGCACCGCCCGCGGATCCGGCTCCGGACAATGGCCGGCCAACGCGTACGACGGCTCTGGCTGCGCACCGTCCCAGCCCCAGAACACGGCCCCGTTCACGGCGACGCGGATCGTCAGCTCCGAGCGGCTGAACCGGAGCGTCCCCCCGCCGGGCCCCGGCTCCGCCTCCCGCACCGGACCCGGCACCCGCGCGCGCTCGGGACCCCGCACCGGCAGCCCGGATGCGTCCGCGCGCCTCCTGCGCCATGCGGACCGTACGGTGCGCAAACCCTGGGCGGTCCCCGCGGAACCGACCGCCTTCATCGAACGCACCAGGTCACGACCGTCCATGCTGTTCACCCTGTCACTGACCGCGCCACGCGCGCGGGTCGTTCAACTGCCGTTCACCCGTGGCGGGACCACATCTTCACGACACGGACTGTGGGGAGCCCACCCTGGTGCAGAAGTCGATCACATGGCATCGTCCGTGTCAGCCGCGTCACGCGCACCACCCCAGCTCGTGCGCGGGCGACGCACACGACGCGCAGAGTCCGGGAGCCGCCCCATGCCGACCGTGAACCCCGAGCCGCTCTGGCGGCCAGATCCGCAGCGCATCGCCGAGGCCCAGGTCACGAAGTTCCAGACCTGGGCGGCCGAGCACCACGGAGCCCCGTCCGAAGGCGGCTATCAGGCGCTGCACCGCTGGTCCGTCGACGAGCTGGAGACGTTCTGGCAAGCCGTCACGGAATGGTTCGACGTACGGTTTTCGACGCCCTACGCGCGCGTGCTGGGCGACCGTTCCATGCCGGGCGCCGAGTGGTTCCCCGACGCGACGCTGAACTACGCCGAGCACGCCCTGCGCGCGGCCGCCACCCGCCCGGCCGAACCGGCTCTGCTGTATGTCGACGAGATCCATGAGCCGAGCCCGGTGTCCTGGTCCGAGCTGCGCCGTCAGGTCGGCTCCCTTGCCGCCGAACTGCGCGCCCTCGGCGTTCGCCCCGGAGACCGGGTCAGCGGCTACCTCCCGAACATCCCGCAGGCGGTCGTGGCCCTCCTCGCCACCGCCGCCGTGGGCGGAGTCTGGACCTCCTGTGCCCCCGACTTCGGCGCCCGCAGTGTCCTCGACCGCTTCCAGCAGGTCGAACCCGTCGTCCTGTTCACCGTCGACGGTTACCGCTACGGCGGCAAGGAACACGACCGCCGCGACGTCGTAGCCGAACTGCGCGCCGAACTGCCCACCCTGCGCGCCGTGGTCCACATCCCCCTCCTCGGCACGGAACCGCCCGAGGGAGCCCTGGACTGGTCGGCCCTGACGGCCGCAGACGAGGAACCCGTCTTCGAACAGGTCCCCTTCGACCACCCCCTCTGGGTGCTCTACTCCTCCGGTACGACCGGGCTGCCCAAGGCCATCGTCCAGTCCCAGGGCGGCATCCTGGTCGAGCACCTCAAGCAGCTCGGCCTGCACTGCGACCTGGGCCCCGAGGATCGTTTCTTCTGGTACACCTCGACCGGCTGGATGATGTGGAACTTCCTCGTCTCCGGCCTCCTGACCGGCACGACGATCGTTCTCTACGACGGCAGCCCCGGCTACCCCGACACCGGCGCCCAGTGGCGCGTCGCCGAACGCACGGGCGCCACCCTCTACGGCACCTCGGCGGCCTACGTCATGGCCTGCCGCAAAGCTGAGGTGCACCCGGCCCGCGACTTCGACCTCTCTCACGTCCGGTGCGTCGCCACCACAGGGTCCCCACTCCCGCCCGACGGCTTCCGCTGGCTGCACGACGAGGTGCGCGACGACCTGTGGATCGCCTCCGTCAGCGGCGGCACGGACGTGTGCTCCTGCTTCGCCGGAGCCGTCCCCACGCTCCCGGTGTACACCGGCGAACTCCAGGCGGCCGGCCTCGGCACCGACCTCCAGTCCTGGGACCCGAACGGACACCCGGTGGTCGACGAGGTCGGCGAACTCGTCGTCACCAACCCCATGCCGTCCATGCCCGTCCGCTTCTGGAACGACCCCGACGGCAGCCGCTACCACGACAGCTACTTCGACACCTACCCCCGCGTCTGGCGCCACGGCGACTGGATCACCGTCACCTCACGCGGCTCCGTCGTCATCCACGGCCGCTCCGACTCCACGCTCAACCGCCAAGGCGTGCGCATGGGCTCAGCCGACATCTACGAAGTCGTCGAACGGCTCCCCGAGATCAAGGAATCCCTGGTCATCGGCATCGAACAGGCCGACGGCGGCTACTGGATGCCCCTCTTCGTGCACCTCGCCACCGGAGCCGTCCTCGACGAGGCACTCCTCGCCCGTATCAAGCAGGCCATCCGCGAACAGCTCTCGCCACGCCACATCCCCGACGAGGTCATCGAGGTACCCGGAGTCCCGCACACCCTCACCGGCAAGCGGATCGAGGTCCCCGTCAAACGCCTTCTCCAGGGCACCCCACTGGAAAAGGCCGTCAACCCCGGCTCCATCGACAACCTGAACCTCCTGCACTTCTACGAGGACCTCGCGCGCAAACGGTCCTGAGCCCACCCCCTCCCGGCCTGCACTCGCAGTCACCACGGCGATCGCCTGTCGACCTCTCAGTAGGCTCGCCTTCGATGGCCGAATCGCTGTGAGCTGCAGGTTTCAGTCCCGTACGGTTCGAGGTCGACCTGCGAGGAGCCCATTGTCAGTGCTGTCGATTACTGTGAGTGAGCATTGATCGACTGCGCACACCGGGGGAAAACATGACACGCACCGACCACCGAACCATGCGACGCGTCCTGCGCCGTGAAATCGCCGGCACCATCGGCCTGCTCACCGACGAACATGACTTCCGTGCCATGCGGCTCTACCGCACCTTCACCTTCGACGACCACCCCACCTACCTCCAGCAGGTCGAAGACCTCCTGAGGACACGCGCACTGCAAGGCAGCCACACCACCGTCGCCCTCTTCGACCCACAGGAATACGCCGAGTACTGCGCCACCAAGGGCCTCGACCCAGACAACCCCGCCAACCGCACCCGCTTCACGGCCGAACTCGCCACCACCGGCCCCACCATCCCCTACGAGGGCCAGCCCCTCGCCGACCTCCTACCCGCCCTCGTCGACGAAGCCGTCCGACAGGCGACCTGGGAGTACGCGGCCACCCTGCTGGCCCGCCTCGGCGCCTGCGCCACCTGCGGGGAGGACATCGGCCGCGCCGCCTTCACACACGCGTCAAACCTCGTCGCCCGCATCCTCGACACGGCATCACCCGGCAACCGGCACCTCGTCTGCAGCGTCACCGGCACACCCGAAACGCTCGTCGCCGTCCTCCACGCGGACGAAGAAGCCGACGGCGCCACCCAGCTCGACGAGGCGGAAGCGCTCGAGTTCACCACCGTCCTCGCCCTGGGCCTCGCCACGCAGAGCCCGGGCGGCCTCGTCATGCGCACCAGCGCTCCCGACACCCCCGACCGGATCTACGGGTGGCGCCTGCGCGGAGAAGGCATGGAACCCCTGACCGCAGGCGAGGTCTTCGACGCATATTGCACGGACGTCGAATCCGGTGAACTCATCTCACCCGAGTCCGGAGTGGACTACTGCTTCCCACCGGACCTCGGCCCGGAAGGACGGCCGCCGGGCCACCACCACTGAACGAAAGGGATCGCCCACCTACAGCAGGGGCACTCCACCCGAAGGCGGAGCGCCCCTGCTCGCCGGCTCATCGCCGACCGGATCCGACTACTCGCCGGACAGCACGGCCTGCGCCGCGTTGCGCGCCTCCTCGGCACTGTCCGCAGCACGCGCGGCCGCAGCGGCACGCTCGCACTGCGCCAGCGTGTACTTCGCCAGGGACGCCCGCACATAGGGAATCGACGCCGAGCCCATGGAAAGAGAGGTGACCCCCAGACCCGCCAGCACGCACGCGAGCAGCGGATCCGCAGCAGCCTCGCCACAGACGCCACAGCTCTTGCCCTCGGCCTTGGCCGCCTCGGCGGACAGAGCGACGAGGTCCAGCAGCGCGGGCTGCCACGGATCCTGCAGCCGGGACACCGCACCCACCTGCCGGTCGGCGGCGAAGGTGTACTGAGCGAGGTCGTTCGTGCCCAGCGACAGGAACTCCACCTCCTGCAGGATCGAACGAGCCCGCAGAGCGGCCGACGGAATCTCCACCATCGCGCCGAACTTCGCCCGCAGCCCCGCCTCACGGCACGCGTCCGCGAACGCCTTCGCATCGGCGCGGTCCGCCACCATCGGCGCCATCACGTCGAGGTGGACCGGCAGTCCCTCGGCAGCCTTCGCCAGTGCCGTCAGCTGGGTCCTCAGGACGTCGGGGTGGTCCAGCAGCGACCGGAGCCCGCGCACACCCAGTGCCGGGTTGGGCTCGTCAGCCGGAGTCAGGAAGTCCAGAGGCTTGTCCGCACCCGCGTCCAGCACCCGCACGACGACTCGTCCCTCGGGGAACGCCTCGAGCACCTGCCGGTAGGCCTCGACCTGTTTCTCCTCGGTCGGCGCGTTCTTGCTGTCGTCGAGGAAGAGGAACTCGGTCCGAAAGAGCCCGACGCCCTCGGCACCGGCCTCGACGGCGGCAGGCACGTCGGCGGGCCCGCCGATGTTCGCCAGCAGCGGCACCTTGTGACCGTCCGCGGTGGCGCCGGGACCGGTCGAGGCGGCCAGCGCCGCCTTGCGCTCGGCAGCCGCCGCCCGCAGCCGGGCCTTCTTCTCGTCGCTCGGGTTGACGAAGATGTCGCCGGTGCTGCCGTCGACGGCGATCACCGTTCCCTCGGCGAGCTCACCGGCACCCGGCAGAGCCACGACAGCCGGTACGCCGAGCGCTCGGGCGAGGATCGCGCTGTGACTCGTCGGCCCACCCTCCTCGGTGACGAAACCGAGCACCAGGGTCGGGTCCAGCAGCGCGGTGTCGGCGGGGGCCAGGTCCCGGGCCACCAGCACGTACGGCTCGTCACTGTCCGGGACACCCGGCATCGGGACACCCAGCAGCCTGGCGACGATACGATTCCGCACATCGTCGAGGTCGGCCACGCGGCCGGCGAGGTACTCGCCGGCTCCGGCCAACAACTCCCGGTATGCGGCGAAGGCGTCGTACACGGCACGCTCGGCAGTGCTCCCGACAGCGATACGCCGGTCGACGTCGACCATCAGCTCGGGGTCCTGAGCCATCATGGCCTGCGCCTCGAGCACCGCCTGGGCTTCACCCCCCGCCAGATTGCCGCGCGCCATGAGGTCGGCTGCCACGGCCTCCACAGCCTTACGGGCACGCCCCTGTTCGCGCTCCGCGTCCTCCGCAGGTATCTGCTTGGCAGGCGGTTCGAGCACCGCCGTTCCCATGTGCCGAACCTCGCCGATCGCCACACCGTGACTTACACCGACGCCTCGCAGCGTTGTCTCCATCTCACCCGTCTCCGATAGTGCAGCGGGTCCCGCCGCCGCGGTGATTGCCCTGTTGTTCCGTCCACATGACGGCGTCGGCATTACTGCCAGGAAAAGAGGACGTCGCCGGCCTTCACATCGCCGTCTTCACGGAGTTCGCCGAGAGACTCGGCAGTGGCCTCCAACGCGACGATCGGGCACACCGGGGACTTGCCGGCTTCCTCGACCGCGCGCGGGTTCCACCGCACGATGCTCTGCCCGCGCGTGACGGTGTCGCCCTTGTTCACGAGGAGCTCGAAGCCCTCGCCGTTCAGCTGCACGGTGTCGATCCCGAGATGGGTGAGCACTCCGTGCCCTTCGGCGTTGACCACGACGAAGGCATGAGGATGGAGGGAGACGATGACTCCGTCCACGGGGGCGACGGCCTCGGAAGCCTCACGCACCGGGTCGATCGCGGTGCCCGGGCCGACCATGGCCCCGGAGAAGACCGGATCCGGCACGGCTGCCAGCCCGATGGTGCGTCCTGCAAGAGGGGACGTCACGGTGGTCATGGGAAGCCTCCCGGGGGTGGAGATGTATATGGACCGTTACTGCCTGTCCAGGACGGCGCACTGTGCAGCAGGGTATGTCATACGAAGTACCGCTTCCGCACGAGAGCTCCCGTTCCGTGGTCTAGACCACTAGCCTAGTCGATTTGCAGCGGCTCCGCGGCCCCGTGTACAGTCGTACTCCTGCTTGAGGGTGAGCGGCGCGAACAAGCGCGCTTGTCGAGCAGCACCCAACTTGTCAGATCCTAACTTTGGATCATCTTCTGCATGCCTGCAGGACGGTGGTCAGGGGGCCGGAAAAACCCTGATAGAGTCGGAAACGCAAGGCCGAAGGGAAACTGCCCGGAGGAAAGCCTGAGAGTGTCTCGGGTGAGTACAAAGGAAGCGTCCGTTCCTTGAGAACTCAACAGCGTGCCAAAAAT
>NZ_JBFAKW010000033.1:0-78152 GCF_040655955.1 Streptomyces sp. NPDC050263
AGTACGTCCAGTACGAGGACTTCCGGCCGGCACACCGAGAGCACGCACCGGACGCCGCTCCTTGACGGGCAAACGTTGCCTGCCGCGGCACTAGGACGGGCCGAGGGCATGCTCCTTGAGGAAGGCGCCCACGTGGGCCGCGGCCTCTTCCTTCGTCGCGTACCAGGTGTCGTCGTCGGCCGGGCCGGGCGTTCCGTCGGCGCCCCGGCCGGTCCATGTCCAGCCGCCGGACGAAGGGTCCTGCCTCAGTTCGGCCGCCCCGCCGCACAGTTCGAGCGCGGCGCTCGGCCGCGCTGCCCCGACCGCCGAGCGGCTGACGGCGTCGGGCCACTTCTTGCGGGCGCCCTGCCGGGTGATGCCCCAGACGGCGCCCAGCTGTTCGTAGCTCGCGCCGTAGGCCCCGGCGGTCCCCGCCGCGACGGCGGTCAGCCGCTTGACCTCCGCGTCCACCGCCTTCCAGGCGGCCAGTACGGACAGCGCCACCTCGACCGGATCCGCCTCCCACATGCGGTCCGCGGGCAGCCCTGAGGCTCGCGAGCGCAGCGCCGACGCGAGCGGATGGAGAGCGTCGTAGAGGGCCTTGTCGAGCTCTGTCTGTTCCTCGGGGGTGATTTCGAACGAGGTCATGCGACAACTTTAGTTAACGGAGGGCGACTTGTAAACTTTTGTTTCCGAGTCGGGTCGCCGCGACGTGGGGCCGTGGCCTGCTGAGCGCTGTCGGGAAGTGCTGTCACGAAATGTGTGAGTGGCTGTGTCGATGGTTGCGTGATGGGATCGACCCGTCCCGTCCCGTACGTCGCGTCGGCCGCACGGCGCGTCGACCCCGGTGGAGGAGGGTTGCCGTGAGCGATCGTCAGCACCCGACCGGGCCGGACGACGGTTTCGAACCGCGGTCGGCGTCGGCCGAAGGGTCGAGCGCTCGGGACGTCGTGCGCCTCGCCGTGGTGATCGGCGCCCTCGGCGTCGTGTTCGGCGACATCGGGACCAGCCCGATCTACACCCTCCAGACCGTGTTCAACCCGGACGACCCGCACCCCGTCCCGGTCAGCACGGCGAACGTGTACGGGGTCGTGTCCCTGGTGTTCTGGTCGGTGATGGTCATCGTCATGGTCACCTACGTCCTGCTGGCGATGCGCGCCGACAACGAGGGCGAGGGCGGCATCATGGCGCTGATCACGCTGCTGCGGCGGCAGAGCGCACAGCGAGGACGGCGGGCCGCCGCCTTCCTCGCGGCGCTGGGCATCTTCGGAGCCTCGCTGTTCTTCGGAGACAGCATGATCACCCCCGCGATCTCGGTCCTGTCCGCGGTCGAGGGGCTCAAGGTCGTCGAGCCGTCCATGGACGACATGGTCGTCCCGATCACCGTGGTGATCATCGTGGCGCTGTTCCTGGTGCAGCGCAGGGGAACCGCGGCCGTCGGCCGGGTGTTCGGACCGGTGATGATCGCCTGGTTCGTCGCCATCGGCGCCTGCGGCGTGTACGGCATCGTCGACCACCCGGAGATCCTCAAGGCGCTGTCGCCGTCATACGCACTGGGCTTCCTGACCGGCCACTTCGGCACCGCGTTCTTCGCCCTGGCCGCGGTCGTGCTCGCGGTCACCGGCGCCGAGGCGCTGTACGCCGACATGGGGCACTTCGGCCGCCGGTCGATCACCCGCGCCTGGCTGCTCCTCGTCTTCCCCGCGTGCATGCTCAGCTACCTCGGCCAGGGCGCCCTGATCCTGGGCGACCAGGCCAACGTCAGCAGCCCCTTCTTCCTCCTCGTGCCCGACTGGGGACGATGGCCCATGGTCGTGCTGGCCACCGCCGCGACGGTGATCGCCTCCCAGGCGGTGATCACCGGGGCCTACTCGGTCGCCTCCCAGGCGGCCCGGCTCGGCTACCTGCCCAGGCTGCGGATCGAGCACACCTCCGAGTCCACGATCGGCCAGATCTACGTCCCGTGGATCAACTGGCTGCTGATGGTCTCGGTCCTCACGCTCGTCTTCGCCTTCCGCACCTCCGCGGCGCTGGCCTACGCGTTCGGCATGGCCGTGACCGGGACCATCACGATCACCACCCTCCTGTTCTTCTACGTCGCCCGGGTCAAGTGGGCGACGCCGCGCTGGCTGCTCGCCACGGGCCTGAGCGTGCTGCTGTTCGTGGACCTGCTCTTCGTCGCGGCCAACATGACCAAGCTCGTCCACGGCGCGTGGCTGCCGCTGCTGATCGGCCTCACCGCGTTCACCGTCATGACCACCTGGCAACGCGGCCGCGCGATCGTCACCGAGGAGCGGGTACGGCACGAAGGCCCGTTGCCCGAGTTCATCGACCGCCTGCGCTCCGGGGAGGCGACGACGTTCCGCGCGCCCGGCACGGCCGTCTTCCTCAACCGCGGCCGACAGACCGCGCCGCTCGCCATGCGGGCCAACGTCGAGCACAACCATGTGCGACACGAGCAGGTCGTGATCATCTCCCTCGAGACCGAGCCCGTGCCGAGGGTGCCGGCCGACCGGCGGATGAGCGTGGACTCCCTCGGCTACGCCGACGACGGGATCATCTACGTCACCGCCCGGTACGGCTACCTGGAGACACCGGACGTGCCCGCCGCACTGGCGACGCTCGACCCGGCCCGGACCGAGGGGCGGCTGGAACTGGACCAGGCGTCCTACTTCCTGTCGAAGATCAAACTTCGGCGCGGAGCGGCACCGACCATGGCCCCCTGGCGCAAGCGGCTCTTCATCGCCACCTCCTACATCACCGCCGACGCCGCCGAACACTTCGGCCTGCCCCGTGACCGGACGGTCATCATGGGAGCGCACATCGACGTGTAGAGGATCCCTCGACCGTGATCGTGGTGTCCGCGGGCCTGACCGGACGTCACCTGCCCCAGATCGTCCGGTACGCCTCCTGGTAGCCCGACGGGTCCCAGGAGGTGGCGCCCTGGCTGTTCTCGGCCGTGGAGATGTGGACGGGGGCCACATACCCACTGGCGGGACGGCCGGAGAAGGCGCGGTTGAACTCGTCGACGATCTGCCAGCCCTGGAGGGTCAGCGGCTCGGGCACGGTGGCGGACTGGTACTGCCTGCTGTCGACGCGCTGGAAGGCCGAGGGGTCGCCGTCCCCCGCGCCGACGTTGAAGGGCGGCCCTGAGCCCTTCCGGCCGGCCGCGCGGAAGGCCGGGGCGGCGTCGGCGAAGTACAGGTCGTTGATGGCGACGGAGTGGGTCCACCTTCCCCGGAACCGGGAGAGCAGGGTGGAGATCTCCCACCGGGTGCGGTTGCTCGCGTCCGCGATCGGGATGTTCTCGTACGAGAGCAGCCGCACGCCCGGGCAGGTGGCGAGTTCCTTGCGGATCAGTTCGGACTTGTGCTTGGCGAACGGGATCGAGGCGTCGGTGATGAGCACGACCCCGGCGCGGCCGCCGGAGTGCGCGATGATCCACTGCGCGCTGATGTCGGCGACGTCCTCGACCCGCGTCGTGACGTTGGTGAAGAGTTCGGGGCGCCGGCTGGGACCCGGGGCGGCGACCGCGTGCCAGCCGATCAGCGGGATGCCCTCGGCGTTGGCCCGTGCGACCTGCCGCGACGTCGAGTCGGGGTCGAAGCCGCCGATGACGATGCCGGACGGCTTGAGCGCCACGGCCTCGCTCATGGCCGCCTGGATGCCCGCGGGCGTGCCTGCGCCGTCGATCACCCGGACGTTCCAGCCGATCGCCCGCGCGGCCTCCCGCACCCCCTTCGCGGCGCCCGCCACCCCGGGATTGATCATGGTCTGGGCCACGTAGACGAGGCTCTTGCCGGACGTGGCGGCCGGGCCGGTGGTGGGGCCGTTCCAGGGGACGTCGGTCTGCTCCGCCCGGATGACGGCGGCCTGCGCCCTGCCGCGAACGGAAGGGCAGCCGCCCCTCGAGGTCTCACCCGCCCCACCTGCCGAGTCGCCCTCGCACCCGCCGAGAAGGCTTGCCGCCGCCGCTGTCACCAGCACACCCGCAAGGAACCGGACCCTCGAGGCACCGGCGGCTGCGGCCGCTCCGCGATCGCCCCGCACGGGAACTCCCCGCGGAGACGAGGTTCGCCCGGTCATGGTGCGGGGCCCGTCGACTCGGCGGGTTCCGGTGCCGGGGAGGGGGCCCGACTCCTCTGCGGGCGGTGGCGGGCCGTGTAGCCGGCCAGGCCGACCGCGACCAGGAGGGTGCCGCCGTAGAACAGGGGGACCGTCCAGAAGTCGGCGCCCAGTTGACCGATGCCGGTGAGGCCCACGGCCAGGACCGCGACGGCGACCAGGGTGCCGAAGGCGTTGGGACGGCCCGGCCTGATCGCCGTGGCGCCGAGGAGCGCGCCGACGAACGCGGGCAGCAGATAGTCGAGGCCGACGCTCGGGTCGCCGATCCGCTGCTCGGCCGCGAGCAGCACACCGGCGCAGCCGACGATCAGCCCCGACGCGGTGAACGCGTAGACGGTGTACCTCCGGGTCGGGATGCCGACGAGGTCGGCGGCGCGCGGGTTCGAGCCGACGACGTACAGGTACCGGCCGAGCGGCAGCCGCTCCAGCATCAGCCACAGCACGACCGCGAGGGCGAGCACGTAGTAGGCGGGGACCGGCAGGCCGAGGAACGTGGCGTCGTACAGCTCGGTGAACGCGGGCGGGAGGCCTTGCGGGCCGGGGACGATCCGGCCGCCGTCGGTGACCCAGCCGGTCACGGCGTACAGCATGCTGCCCGTTCCCAGGGTGGCGATGAAGGAGTCGATCCGGCCGAACACGACGATGACGCCGTTGACGACGCCCATGACCGCCCCTGCGACGATCACCGTGAGGCAGGCGAGCGGCCAGGGCCACCCCGCGTGGACCACGAGCTGCATGACCATGACGTGCGCCAGGCCGAGGGCGTAGCCGAGGGAGAGGTCGAAGGAGCCGGTCACGATCGGGACCATGGCGGCGAGCGCGAGGACGGCCGGGATCGACTGGGTGTAGAGGATCGAGTCGACCGTGTCCAGCGTGGGGAAGGTACGGGGCAGGGCCAGGGAGAAGACCAGGAAGAGCAGGGCGGTCAGGGCGAGCAGACCGTACGCGCTGACCAGTTGGCCGACGGAGCGATGCCCCCACGGGCGCCCGCGCGGGGCCGTCATGCCCCCGCCGGGGGGTCGGAAGGGGGCATGTCCGGCGGCACGGACGGCGGCACGGCGGGTACGACGGCAGATGGCACGGCCGAGGCCGTTCGGGTCAGTTCGGCGACCGTGAGGGCCGTACCGCTCAGTTCGGAGGCAACGGCTCCGCGCACGAACACCAGGGCGCGTCGGCACACGGTCGCGACCTCCTCGAAGTCGGTGGAGACCAGCAGGACCGCGAGGCCCGCCGCCACCGCCTCGTCGAGCAGGCGGTGGATCGTGGCCTTCGCGCCGACGTCGACACCGGCGGTCGGCTCCTCGAGGATCAGCAGCCGCAGGTCCACGCGCAGCCATCGGCCGAGCATGACCTTCTGCTGGTTCCCGCCGGAGAGGGTGGCGATGGCCGCCTCGCTGTCGCGGGGGCGCACCGAGAACCGTTCGATCAGGGCGGCGGCCTCGGCGCGTTCGCGGCGGGGGAGGAGCGGGCGCAGCGCGGGCAGGCCTCCCGCGCGGGGATTGGCCAGCAGGTTCTCCCGGACGGTCAGTCCGGCGGCGCAGCCCTCCCGCACGCGGTCGCCCGGCACGAAGCCGACTCCGAGGCCGGCCGCCTGCGCGACCGTGCGGGGGCGGTACGGCCGCCCGCCGAGCAGGGCCCGTCCGCGGAGGAGGGGCCCGGACCCGGCGAGGGCCCGGCCCAGCTCCAGGTGTCCGGCCCCCGAGAGGCCGACCAGACCGAGGACTTCCCCGGCCCGCAGCTCCAGACCGACCGGCCCCACGCCCACGGTCCGTACCCCGTCGAGGGTCAGCAGGGCCGGCCCGTCGACCGGAGCCGTCGCGGGTCGCTGACCGGTCGGTTCCACACCGAAGCCGCCGCCGCCGTTGTCGTCGCCGATGATGTCGTTGACCAGGCGGACCGGGCTGTGGCCCGCCAGTGGGCCGTGGCTGACGAGACGGCCGTCCCGCAGCACGGCGAAGGAGTCGGCGACCCGGTACACCTCGTCCAGCCGGTGCGTCACGTAGAGGATGGCGTGCCCCCGGTCCCGCAGGGCGTGCAGGACGTCGAACAGCCGGGCGCAGTCCGCGGCCGGGAGGCGGGCGGTCGGCTCGTCGAGGACGATGAGCCGCGCGCGGGCCGCCAGTGCCCTGGCGATCGCGACCAGCGAACGCTCGGCCGGGTCGAGCACGGCGATGGGCGCGTCGGGGTCGAGATGTCCGGCGACGGTCCGCAGGGCGTCGGCGCAGCGCTCACGGGTCCGCCGCCAGGAGATCAGTCCGGCGCGGCGCGCATAGCCGGTGCTCAGGGCGATGTTCTCGGCGACCGTCATCCACTCCACGAGACCCAGGTCCTGGTGGATGAAGGACATGCTCCGGGAGGCGGCGTGAGTGCCGAGCGGGTGCCCGTCCACCGTGATCCGCCCCGCGTCGGCGTGGTGGACGCCGGCCAGCACCTTGATCAGCGTCGACTTCCCCGCGCCGTTCGGACCGAGCAGGGCGAGCGTGCGGCCGGCGTGCACGTCCAGGTCGACGTCGTCCAGCGCGACTGTCCCGCCGAACCGTTTGCGGAGCCCGCGGACGCGGACCAGGGGCTCCGACGCGAAGGGACGCATGAGGCGATCCTATAGGGATCATTCATGATATTTAGGACATTCACCTCACGTGCCTGCCGCGCGTGCCTGCCTCACGCCGCGTCGAGCGCGCATTCGGCCCAGATGACCTTGCCCTGCGCGAGGTAGCGGGTGCCCCAGCTCTGGGACAGCTGCGCGACGAGGAACAGGCCCCGGCCGCCCTCGTCGGTTGCGGCGGCCCGGCGCAGGTGCGGGGCGGTGTTGCTGGCGTCGGAGACCTCGCAGATCAGGGCGCGGTCGTACAGCAGCCGCACCCGGATGGGTCCGGAGCCGTGGCGGACGGCGTTGGTGACCAGCTCGCTCAGGATCAGCTCCGCGGCGAACGACGCCTCGTCGAGTCCCCAGTCGGCCAGCTGCCGCATGGCGGCCCCACGGACGTCGCTGACCAGGGCCGGGTCGGCGGGCAGCTCCCACGTCGCGATCCGGCCGGGGTCCAGCGCGTGGGTGCGCGCCACGAGCAGGGCGATGTCGTCGCACGGATGGGCGGGCGCCACGGTGTCCAGGATCGCCTGGCAGGTCTCCTCGGGCGTGCGCCCCGGCTGGGCCAGGGCCACCCGCAGCTGTTCGAGGACGACGTCGACGTCGCGGTGCCGGTCCTCGATGAGCCCGTCGGTGTAGAGGACGAGCTGACTGTCCTGGGGGACGTCGATCTCGACGGCGTCGAAGGGCAGCCCGCCGAGGCCGAGCGGGGGCCCGGCCGGCAGGTCGGGATAGGTCACGGTGCCGTCGGGGCTGACCAGTGCGGGCGGCGGATGGCCGGCGCGGGCCATGACGCACCGCTGCGTGGTCGGGTCGTAGACGGCGTAGAGGCAGGTCGCGCCGATGATGCCGGCGCCCTCGCCGTCGGGGTCCTCCCGGTCCAGCCGTCCCACGAGGTTGTCGAGGTGGACGAGAACGTCGTCCGGCGGGAAGTCGAGTTCGGCGTAGCTGCGCGCGGCGGTGCGCAGCCGGCCCATGGTGGCGGCGGAGAGCATGCCGTGCCCGACGACGTCGCCGACGAGGAGGCCGATGCGGCTGCCCGAGAGGGGGATGACGTCGTACCAGTCGCCGCCGACGTCGGATTCGGCGGGCAGGTAGCGGTGGGCGACCTCGACGGCGTCCTGATCGGGCAGACCGTGCGGGAGCAGCCGGCGCTGCAGGGCGAGGACCATGGCGCGTTCGTGGGTGTAGCGCCGGGCGTTGTCGATGGACAGGGCGGCACGGGTGGCGAGTTCCTGGGCGAGCGAACGGTCGTCGTCCCCGAAGGGCTCCCCGGCGCGGTAAAAGCTGGCGATGCCCAGGAGGACCCCCCGGGCGACCAGGGGGACGGCGATGAGGGAGTGGACGTGCTCCAACAGGTGCCGGGTGTGCTCGGGATCCTGGGCGAGCCAGCCCGCCGCGGCCCTCAGGTCCGGCTCCAGCACCGCCCGTCCGCGGGCCAGGCAACGCAGCTGGGGCGCGGTCGGGCCGAACTCGATCCGCTTGCCGACCGGGGTGAAGGGCAGACCGTCGCGGATGCCGTGGACCACGGTGCGGCGCAGGTCGTCGACGGGGTCGGCGGACTCCTCGCCGCGCAGCACGGCCTCGGGCAGATCGACGGTCACGAAGTCGGCCAGCCGCGGGACCGCCGTCTCGGCGAGCTCCTCCGCCGTGCGGCGCACGTCCAGCGTGGTGCCGATCCGGGCGCTGGCCTCCGACAGCAGCTCCAGGCGACGGCGCGCGGCGACGGCGTACGTCCCCACGTGCGGCTCCCCCAGCAGCACGAGCCCTCTGGCCGCGGGCGACGCCGCCACGCCCGCGGTCGGCCGCGCGGCCCGTACGGCGACGGCGCGTTCGGTGGCGGGATCGGTGGTGGGTACGGCGCCGGGTTCGGCGGTGGAGAAGTCCGACACCTCGTCGACCTGGTGCGGGACGAGAAGGGGCGCTCCCGGAGAAGGGGAGGAGCCGGGGAGCAGCGCCTCGATGGCGATGCCCTGCACCCCGGACCCGCTCGTCATCGGACGGCTCACGAGCGTGACGCGTCGGCCGCCGGGCAGGGAGACGTCGACGGCGGCCCGCTGGGCGTCCGAGATGAGCTCGGCGGCCTTCTCCTTGAGGATCGCCCGGTCGCGGGGCCGGAGATCCAGGACCGGCACCCGGTCCAGGCCGTCGGCGGCGTCGGCGCCCGCCGCATCGGTTCTGGTCGCCAGGTACGCCCGCAGCAGGGCGCGTTCGCGCGTGGAGCTCTGCCGCAGCAGCCGCCGCTCCGTGGCCTGGGCCGCCTTGCGGATCACGGCGGTCAGCGCAGGGGTCTCGGCGCTGAGGGGGTAGCCGAAACAGAGGATGCCCTCGATGCGCCCGCTCAGCGGGTCGCGGACCGGCAGCGCGATGCAGGCGCCCCGCTGGGAGCGCTCCGCGAAGTGCTCGGCGCCGTAGACCCGTATGAGCTGCCGTTCCGCCAGGGCGAGGCCGATGCCGTTGGTGCCGGCGACCTGCTCGGCGAACACGAATCCGGGGACGGTCTGGATCGCCGGAAGCCTTCTGAGCAGCGAGGACTGTCCGAAGCGGCGCAGCAGGACCGTGCCGTTCGCGTCGGCGAGGGAGATGTTCATCTCGCTGCCGGAGAACCTGGCCTGCAGCCGGTCGAGCACCGGCGCGGCGGCGCGGACGAGACGGCCGCCCGGATCGAAGTCCTCCTGGAAGGGCAGGTCGGTCTGGTCCGGCGAGAGGCCCAGGGCCCGGCTGCGCTGCCACGAGTTCAGGATGGAGGGGCGGACGCCCGAGTCGACCGGCTCACCCTGGAGGAACCGCTCACGGAAGCGTGTGGGTCCCGTGCCGCCTGTCGCACGCCCCGTCGGTGTCGCCGTCGCTGTCGGTATCGGTGTCGGTTCGTTGTCGGACCGGACCACGCTCTGCCTCGCTCGCGTCTGCCATAAGCCACTTTCCGGAGGAATCCGGCATTGCCGAGGATACGGTTATTAGTGGCACGAGTCACGGCCGTCGCATCACGCCCGCCTCAGGACGGCCGTCACAGGACGGCGACCGGTGCGACGGGCGAACCCGTGCCGCCCGGCACGTTCAGCGGCGACACGACGAGCAGGAACGTGTAGCGCCCGGCCTCGGCGGTCGCGGCGGACAGGGCCTCCAGATCGAGGTTGTCCAGCAGCGGCACCCCCATCGCGGCGACGGCCAGGGTGTGGACCGGCGAGTGCACGCCGGCCACCGGGGAGGGCCGCACATCGCTGTCGCCGTCGCCGCCGAGCAACGCGATCCCGCGCTCGGCCAGCAGCGGCACGGCGTCCACATGGAAGCCCGCGCTGCCCGCGCCGGAGTCCCAGGCGCCGAGTTCCGTGCGACGGCGGACGTGCCCGGAGCGCAGCAGCACCGCGTCGCCCTCGCCGATCGTCACGCCGAGCGCCTCCTCCGCCGCGACGACGTCCTGCGCGTGCACCGCCTGCCCCGGTTCCAGCCACGGGACGCCGAGGGCGGCGGGCAGGTCGAGGAGCACGCCCGTAGTCACCAGGGGGCCGAGCGCCGACACCGCGCCGAAACGGGCGCCCGCGGCGTCCACGACCTCGTGCGCCGTCCGGCCGTCGTAGAGCCGCCCCCGGTAGGCGATGTGGCACAGGGCGTCCAGATGGGTGACGGCCTTGCCGTGGTGGTCGACGGCGATGAAGTCCTTGTAGGTGGACGGCTCCGGGCTCTCCACGTCACCGAGGTCGGTCATGTGGTGCAGGGCGGGCCGGCGGTTGTCGGGGCCGGGCTCGGTGTTCCAGGGCAGCGCCATCGGGACGACCGTCCCCGACCGCACGCGCGCCGTGGCCCGCCGCACATGATCCGCGGTCACCCGGTTCCAGGCGCCCCGGTCGGCCGGGGTCCAGCGACCCCAGGTGCGCACGGCCTCGAAGAGCGCGTCGAACTCCCGCCGGGAGACGGCGGGCCCGTTGCCGGGGCCGGTCAGCTCGATCCCGGGGTCCCCGGCGGAGCCCGGGCTCATCGGCGCGTGCCGGGACGGGAGGCGTCGTCCGGGCCGGCGGGCAGCGCGAGGTGGGCGAGATCGCCCGGCGGGGGACTGGTCACCGGCCACAGCGGCGCGGCGCCCCCGTCGGCGATCGCGGCCGGGGCGTCGGTGAGATTCATGCGCTCGCGCAGTCGGCCGTAGAAGTCCGTCGGACCCAGCCGGACCGCCCGAAGGCGCCGGGGAGCCGCGTACACCCCGATCCAGTCGCCCGGGTCGAGCACTCCGCGCAGCTGGCCGTCGACGCTGACGGCGGCCTGGCCGGACCGTTCGAGGATCCGCAGCGCCACCGGCTCGTCGGGGGCGGCCACCACCGAGCGGTTGAACGTCATGTGCGGGGCGACCGGAGTGAAGACCAGGCCCTCCGCGCGCGGCGAGACGACGGGACCCCCGGCGGCGAAGCTGTACGCGGTCGACCCCGTCGGCGTGGCCACCAGCAGCGCGTCGGCGTAGTAGGACGCCAGGAGCCGGCCCGCCAGATAGACGCCGACCGACACCTGCCGGTCCCGCGACAGCTTCTCCACGACGATGTCGTTCAGCGCGAAGACGTCGAGGGCGACGCCCCAGTCGTCACCGGACTCGCAGTCGGGGCGCACCGTCGGCGCGGGCAGGAGCGGACCGCGGCCGTACCGCAGCAGCGCCGCCACGTCCGGCGGCACCCGCAGCGGACACGAGGCCCGCATGGTGAGCAGCATCCGGCTCTCGACGGTGAGCCGCTCCTCCCGCACGGCGTCCAGCGCCGACCGGACGGCCGTGGCGGGAACCTCCGTCAGAAAGCCCACCCGGCCGAGATCGACGCCCAGGACCAGGGCGTCGTGCGCGGCGGCCAGCCGGGCGCCGCGCAGGAAGGTGCCGTCGCCGCCCAGCGTGACGACGAGATCGGGGTCCCCCGCGGCGGCGACCTCCTCCCGGGCGCCGCGCCGCGCGCCTTCCCACACGTCGATGTCCGCGCACCCCACGGCGTTCTCGGCGCACCACGCCCGTACCGCCCGCGCGGCGCCCACGGCCTCCGCGCGCCCACCGTGCACGACCAGGCCGATCCGGTTCACCGCCACGACTGCCTCCAAGCCGACTCGCACGGACGCCCAGAAAGCCATAGTCACCGTGAAAGCCCTCGGGCGCTCCCCGCACACCGTGCCGCCGCGCGGTGCCGGGCGCCGTCAGGCGGCGTGCTGCTCGTACCAGCCCTCGAGCAGCGTGGTCCCGAGGTCGGGCGACTTCTTGATCAGCTTCTGGGCGAGCAGGAAGTCGACGATCTTCCGGGACGAGGCGATGTCGGAGTCGTCGATGCCGCGCGCGGCGAAACTGATCTCCGGGAGCACCTGAGTGGTCTGCGCCACCGGGAGCTTGGCCTGCCGGTTCGCCGCCTTCGCCGCGGCGGCGGGGTCCTCGGTCACCAGCTTGTCCGCCTCGGCCACGACCTTGAAGATCTTCCCCGCGACGTCCTCGTTGTCCTTGAGCCAGTTCTGGTCGGCCAGCAGCCACTGCGCATACCGCACGCCGAAGTCGCCGATGCGGCCCGCGACGTGCCCGCCGTCTGCCGCGCCCTTGGCCGCCCACGGTTCGAACAGGACGTACCCGTCGATCGAGCCGCGCTTCAGCATCCCGGGCATCTCGGGCGGCGAGCTCTGCAGGATCTTCACGGACTTCGGATCGATGCCGTTGTGCCGCAGATACGTGTGGGTGGCGTAGAGGCCGAGCCCCTGGATCGACGCCATCGTCCTGATCTGCCCGGGCTCGGTGATGCCGTTGCGCAGGACGACCTTGAGGTAGCGGTCGGACGTCTGGAAGACGCCCAGGGCCCGCAGACCGGGGCTGGTCACCATCAGGGGCAGCGCGGTGGAGTCGGCGTTGGCCGAGATCTGCGCGGTGCCCGCCGTCACCGCCTGGGCGGCGGCCGGCCCGCCCTCCGTCTGCACGAGCTGGACGTCCACCCCCGCCTTGTCGAACAGACCGCGTTCCTCGGCCAGGTAGAACGGGGCGTACGAGGCGTCGACGCCCAGCGCGACGCGGACCGTCGGCCGCCCGGCCGACCCCGCGGACGCCGAGTCCGTCGATCCGGCGGTACAGGCAGCGGTGAGGAGCAGCGCCGCGCAGGCGGCGATCAGGGCACTAAGGGTGCCGGTTCTGACAGTGTGCATGGACGTCCTCCCGGGGGCGGAAAGTTCGAGGGCTCGACGGTCCCAGCGCGGGCCTGTACCGGTAAGCGCGACGTCCTGCTCACCGGACCGACAGCTCCACCGTCCCCGTGACGCACGGCGTGCCGTCCTCCTTGACGATCGACACGTCGAGCGACACCCGGACCCCGCCGTCGGATTCGGGAGCGGAGGCGTCGTCGTCGGCGACCGTGCGGACCGTCGCCGTCCAGGTGAGCGGTTCGTCGGCCGTGGCGGTCGCGGCATTGCGCCAACTCACCGCGAGAAGACGGGCGTTGGGGCCCGCCCAGGCCAGTGCGTGCCGGGTGAGAGCCTCGCCGTGGAGGGTGGACTGGACGACGACGTCCGGGAAACCCTCCGAGACCGCGAAAGCGGTGTCGTAGTGGATGCGGTGGGAGTTCCACGACACCGCGCTGAATCGGAACAGCTGCACCCTGCTGTGCGTGTACCGGCGTGGAGCGCAGACCTCACCGGCGATCGGGGCCCTCACGCCGCTCCTCCCTCAGCCCCGCCGACGGAGCCCGACTGCGGGGTCTCGGGCTCCAGGGTCTCCGGTTCCAGGGCCTCGCGGACGACGATCGTCTCGTCCACCGTCGTCAGCTCGCCGCCGTCCGCCGAGGTGAACCGCGTCGTGAGCGCGAGGAGCACGAACGCGCCCGTGCGGCCGTGCTTGCGCTGGGCGGACACCACCGCCCGGGACGCCGTGACGCGGGTCCCCGCGACCGGCGGCCGCATCAGCCGCACCGACTGACCGCCGTGCACCTGACGCACCGGGAGGCCCCGGGTGCACGGCGACTCCCGCACGGCCAGGCCGTCCGGCCGCAGATCCCGTTCCACCGGCCCGTCCTCCCAGCTCATCGTCCCCGCGAGGAACAGCGGCGGGGCCTCGACGGGCTCTCCGGCCGCCTCCCGGGCGCGTGCCCACCGCACGTACTCGTCGTCGCCCAGCGCCGCCGCGTACCGGCAGAAGTCCCGGACCGTCATCGGGCCGCAGTCCTCGTGGTCCCAGCGGTCGACCAGGCGGCGGGCCCGGGTCAGCACCTCGTCCAGCGCGGATCCCCCACCAGCGCTCACAGCGCCGACCGCAGGGCTCGGCTGATCCCCAGACCCGCGGTGCGCAGCGCGCCGGCGTGTGCGGTGGCGTCGACGCGGTAGGTGGGCGCGGTGATGGAGAGCGCGCCCGCCGGAATGTCCTGGCGTCCGAAGACCGGCACGGCCATGCTCGTGTAGCCGAGCCGGACCTCCTCGGCCTCCGTCGCGACGCCCTGCTCCCGGATCCGCTCCAGCTGACCGCGCAGCCGGCCCGGCGAGGTGATCGTGTGCCGGGTGAACGGCTTCAGCCCGCTCCTGACGACCTCGCCGAAGAGCACGGCGGGGGAGAAGGCGAGGATCGCCTTGCCGGTGGCCGTGCAGTACAGCGGCAGCCGGCCCGCCACCCGGGACTCCTCGCTCAGCCCCCGGTGCGGCAGGATCTTCTCCAGGTAGACCACGTCGAGGCCGTCGTGGATCGCGAAGTGGATCGTCTCGCGGGTGGCCAGCAGCAGATCCTCCATGTACGGCTGGGCCACCTCGCGCAGGATGCGCTGCCGGTGCACCCGCTGGCCGATCTCGAACAGCCGCAGTCCCAGCCGGTAGTTGCAGCCCGCGCGCTCCAGCAGCCCCCAGACGACCAGCTCCTGGCAGAGCCGGTGCACCGTCGCCTTCGCCACGCCCGTGCGGCGCACGAGATCGGCGAGGGACAGCGAGTCGTCGTCGACGGTGAACGCCTCCAGGATGGGCCGCACCTTGCCGAGCACGGAGTTCATCGAGTCGGGGTCGGGCACGGAACCGGGGCCGGGGAGTGCGGAGCGGTCGATCGGGACGACGGTCATGGGAGCACCTCGCGATTCAGTCGACGGAGGACGCCTCGGCGAGGAACGCCAGGCTGAGCGGGTTGTAGAGATCGGCCTTCTCATGCTGCGGCCAGTGCCCGCATTCAGGGAAGACCTCCAGGCGGGCGCCGGGAATCGCCGCGGCGATCGCCTCCGCCTCCGGGACGTCCCCGAGCGGGTTCTTGTTGCCCCACACGACCAGCGTCGGCGCCTTGATCCGCGCCATGCGGTCCGGGCGCAGCAGGTTGCGCTCGCGGGCCTCGACCTCCTGGAGCGCCAGCAGATTGTGCAGGTTCCGCTGGAACTCGGGGTGGTGGTAGATCTCGTACCGCACCCGGGTCAGCTCCTCGCCCAGGTCCTCGTCCCACTCCGCCCACAGCAGCCGCAGCCGCTCCCGGGTGAAGGAGACGTCGTCCTCCAGCGCGGCCGCCCGGGTGGAGGTCTTCAGCCGGTCCATCACCTTCGGGTTGATCTTCGTGCCGCCCATGCACAGGAGCTGCAGCGAGGCCACCCGGTCCGGGTGCTCGCTCGCCGCCCACGACCCCACCCAGCCGCCCAGCGACTCGCCGACGAGGTGCGCGCGGTCGGCGCCGACCGCGTCCAGGTAGGACAGCAGGTGCTCGACGTACGCCGGGATCTCACCGGGACGGTCCGGCTTGCCGGTGTAGCCGTGCCCCAGCATGTCGACGGCGTGGCAGCGGTAGCCGGCCTCGGCGTGCGCCGGGATGTTCCGTACGAACGCCTCCAGATGGCCCGTCGTGCCGTGCAGGAACACCACGTGCTCGCCGTCCTGCGGGCCGGCCTGGAGAGCGCGGGTCCTGAAGTCGCCGGTCTCGACGTACGCGTGGCGGTAGTCGAGGCCCGACAGTTCGGTCCAGATGCTCATGACTGCCTTTCATCGGTCGGTGCGGGGTCGAGGACGGCGACGGCCATCCCGGTGAGCCATTCCGGCATCGGCTCGTAGGCCAGCCGCCGCCCCGGGGCGTGGTCGAGGACGGCGGCCATGAGCAGCCAGGTGCGCAGCTCCTGCGCCCCGTTGCCGGCGGCCTTCTCCAGCTCCTCGGTGGTGAACGCGGTCGTCCGGTGCGCCTGGCCGCGTTCGACGAGCGTCAGGAACTCGTCGTCGAACTCCGGGGTGATCGACGCCTCGGCGGCACGGATGATCTCGCGGCGGCGCGCGTCGTAGTCCTGCCAGTTCTCGCGGCCGTTCAGCCAGGCGCCGACCATGAACTCCTCGTCGTCGCCGTGCGGATCACGCCAGTCGGGCCAGGGCAGCCGGTGCGAGAGCCCACCGGAGCCGATCACCGCGATCCGCCGGTCCCCGGGGAACGCCAGCGCCGCCTCCCGGATCGCCCGGCCCAGCTGATCGCAGCGCTCCATGGTGGGCAGGGGAGGGGCGAACACGTTCACGACGAGCGGCACGATCTCCACGTCCAGCCCGTCGAGCAGGTACTGGATCGCGTGCGACTGGCCGTGGTCGATCTGGAGCCGAGCCGAGAACGCGACGTCGAACCGGCCGCCGTCCACCAGCGAGTCGGCGAGATGCCGGGCGAGCGGGACGTCCACCGGCTGCGGACCCTTCGGCGTGCCGGACTCGCCGCTCGCGACGCATTCGCCGACGCCGATCGTGAACGACGGGATCAGGTCGAGCCAGAAGCCCCGGAAGTGGTTGGAGCCGACCAGGAGCACGGTGTCGGGCCGGGCGGCGGCGAGCTCCTCGCGCGCCTCGGCGAGCGCGTCGCGAAAGCGCTCCGCGCGGTCCTTGTGGAGGGTCTGCTCCCAGTGGGTGTTCATCAGCGTGCTGTGCGACGCGCCCACACCCAGGACGATCTCGGTCATGCCGTGGCTCCTTCCAGTTCGGCGCGCGTGCGGGTGACGGTGTCGAGGGCCGTCCGGATCAGATGGCGCGTCAGCTTCTCCATGGCCTGCACGGAGACGGTGTTCATGCCCCGCGCGAAGTCGATCCCGAAGGGCGCCTCGACGACCTTGGGCATGCCGACCCGAACGGTGGGGATGCCTCGCCCGCGCAGGATGTTGGCGTCGGTGGCGCCGCTGTTGCCCCGGACCGCCTCGTGCTCGCGGCCCTCGAACGCGGCCCAGCCGGCCGTCGCGCTGCGGCAGATCCAGCTCTTCGGGTCCGTCCGCGTGCCGGGGATCGCGACCACCATCTCGGCGCTCACGTCGAGGCCGGGCAGCTTTCCGCGGATCGTGTCGATCGCCGCGAGGAACTCCCGCTTGGCCCGCATCGGAGTCATGTCCGGGCCGATGCGCAGGTCGACCATCAGGGTGCAGGAGGCCGGCGTCACCGCCGCCGTCCGCGGCCAGCCGCCGTGCACGGAGGAGACGATGCCCTGCGGGGCGACCGTGCCCGAGGTGTGCCGCTCGGCGTACTCGGCGAACCACTCCTCCAGGTACCGGGTCACCTCACCGGCGCGGGCGATCGCGTTGTCGTAGGGCAGACGGTGACGGGAGCCGACGTAGGTGTGCGTGCCGCGGACGGTGACCTCGAACCAGACGAGGCCGACTTCCTCCCAGGAGACCGTCCAGCCCGGCTTCGCTATGACCGCGTAGTCGGTCCACACGCCCTGCTCCAGCAGGAACGAACAGCCCACGCCCTGGCCCGTGTTGTGCCGGACGCCGACCGGCCGGGCGTTCGTCGGCATACCGCCCGCGCCGAACGCGGCCACCAGATCGCCGGTGAGCGGGATGCCCGCCAGCCCGATCGCCTCGGCGGCCATCATCACGCACGCGGCGTGCCCCTTCGGGTTGGAGGCTCCGAGGCCGACGACGAGATCGTCGTAGACCGTGGCCTGCGGGCGCATGTCGTCCCGCAGCTCAGGGCCGATCCAGGGGACGTCCTCGCTCTCCTCGCCCACCGTGAGGGTGTCGATCGGCGCGTAGAGCATCAGGTCGGGGCCGGTGCCGTCGCCCTCCAGCCGGGCCCAGGCGTTGGCCTGCCGGTCGTCGAGCGGCTGAACTTCCGTGCGGCATCCGGAGATCGCGAGCGTGTCCGCGATGTGCGCGGCGAGCGGCCCCTCCTCGCCGGTGGGGCTCGGGATGTCGACGAGCCCGATGATCAGTTCGCGCAGCCGGTCGCCGGTCACGTGCCGCCAGGCCTCCTCGGCCCAGCCGCGCCGCCGGTCGTCGAGGCCCGCGAGTGCGTCGGCGCTCACTGGTTGATCCGGTGGACCTGGGTCATGGCGGTGCGCGCGAGGCGCTTCCTCGCGAGGGGGATGCCGACGGCGATCGCGGCCCCGGCCAGCAGGGTGAGCAGGGTACGGCCCATGGTCATGCCTTCTTCTCGGTGGGGGAGTTCACGCCAGGCGGGTTCCCGCCCGCCGCCGCGAGCTTCTTGGCGTACTCCTCCTCGCTGAGGTTCCGCCAGGCGGTCAGCGAGATGTCGGGGCGGTAGAGCTTCTCCGGCGGCGCGTCCGTGATGTCGACCATCCACGCGTCCTGGCCGGAGAACTGGCCGTGGAACAGCCAGCGGATCGCGCCCAGGTACTTGGCGTAGAACCGGAGCGTGTTCCAGCCCTCGGTGAAGTTGACCATCACGCCGACGTAGCGGTGGTTGTCCTCGTCGACCGGGACGTAGAACTCGTAGTGGATGAAGTTCGGGTAGGCGATCCGCAGCACCCCCGGCATGGACAGGGAGGCGAAACCGGGGAACTCCTGCGCCTCGATGACCGGGTCCACCTTGTCCGGCTTGCCGGTGTTGCCGATGTTGAAGGTCTCCTTCGGCGGCTGCTGCTTCCACCAGCGCTTGTTGCTCCAGCGGCCCACACCGGGGAAGTCGGCCTCCCAGTGCACCTCGTCCTGCACCCGGAAGATCCACCGGTCCTTCGGCACGATCCGGGTGATGTTCCAGGTCGGCATCGGCTTGAACAGCCGCCACAACGCCGTGCGGTGCAGATACTTGGCGTGCCCCTCGTCGAAGCCGTTCTCGCAGGCGAAACGCCAGTTGCCGGAGCGCGGGTCGATCCGGCCGCCCATCACGAAGGCGTTCTCCACCAGTTCCTCGGGGAGCTGCGAGTCGATCGGGTGCGGTTCCTCGTCGGCGATCGGGATGTACACCCACACCATGCCGAGCCGCTCCTCGACCGGGTACGTGCGCACCGAGACCTTGCCGGTGAGCCGGCAGCCCGGCCCGTCGGTGATGACCGCGCTCAGCTTCCCGGTCGGCAGGTCGAAGGTCCAGCCGTGGTACGGGCAGCTGACGGTGCCGGGAAACTGCTGATCGCCCTCCGACAGCGGCACCCCCCGGTGCGGGCAGCGGTTGTGCAGCGCGTACGCCGTGCCGTTGTCCCTGATCAGGGTGATCTTCTCGCCGCAGAGCGTGAACGGCAACGGTTTCCCGGTGATCTGGCTGGACCAGGTGACCGGATACCAGTAGCCGCGGAAGCCCGCCCCCGCCGCGTCGTAGTGCGGCCAGGACCGCCAGTCCTGGCGGCCGGGCTCGCCGGATGCTCTGCGGCGCCCGCGGACGGGAGTCTGTGCCTCGGGTGAGTCCTCGACCGTCATCGTGCGTGTCCTCCTGCTGCCGTGCGAACAGTCGACCCGAGCATGCGTGCGCCGACGGATCTGCCCAAGGGACCCGTCCCGCTGAGCAGAACGCACCCTCGACGACGGCGGCGGAGGGGTCCTGGGGCCGTGTCCCGCTCAGCGGACCCATGCCGATGCAGGGAGGCCGGGCCGAGGTCTACGGTGCGCCAATTCGGGCCGCTCTTCGACGACCCGCCTCGACCGGCGGTCTCTTCTCAATCACCGAGGTGCGCATGCAGACACCGTCCCGACCAAGACGTCTCCTCGCAGGTTCCGCTGCCCTGACCGCCGCACTCCTCACGCTCGCCTCGTGCGGCGCCGGCACCACCGACTCGACCGCGGCCGGCGGCGAGAAGGACGCCGGCGGCCCCACGATCCGGATCGCCGTCGGCATCGACCCCTCCTTCGCCCCCCTCTTCCTCGCCGACGCCCAGGGACTGTGGGCGGAGCACGGAGTCAAGGTCCAGCTGGTCCAGTTCGGCAAGGGCGGTGAGGGCGTGGACGCCCTGGGCGCCGGCCAGGTGCAACTGGCCGGCAACTCCGACACCACCACCATCGGGGTGCTCCAGCAGACCCCCTCGCTCCGGTCGCTGCTGGTGTACGAGCAGTCCGGCCGCTATCTGAAGGTCGTCCTCGGCCCCGAGATCAAGTCGGCCGCGCAGATCAAGAAGATGGCCGTCGTCCCCGGCCTCTCCGAGCTCGCCGCCACCCGGTTCCTTGAGTCGAAGGGCATCGACCCCGAGACGGTCGACCTGGTCACCGCCGACCCGCCCGAGATCCCGGCGCTGACGCGGAAGGGAGACGTCGACGCCTACGTCCTGTGGGAGCCCTGGCCCACGAAGGGCGTGGCGCTCGGCGAGCAGATCCTGGAGACCACCGGCGACTTCGGCCTGTCCTACTCCCACTGGCTGCTGACGACCGACACCTGGCTCAAGGACAACACCGCGACCGCCGTCAAGGTCGCGCAGGCGCTCCAGGAGGCCGCCGAGAAGACCGAGAACGACCCGGACGCGGCGGCCGAGGCCACGAAGAAGGCCACCAAGATCCCGACGGCCCAGACCGTGAACGCGATCAAGGAGATCGACTTCGCGGTCCGTGACTTCACCGCCGAGGACCTGAAGGCGTACGACGACACCGCCTCCTTCTATCTGGGCACCGGCAAGGTCAAGGCGAAGCCGGACGTGTCCACGGCCGTCCTGCGCGGCTGGTCCACCGAGCACCTGAAGGGATCCTGATGACCAAGGCCATCGAGACCACCAAGACCGAGACCACCGAAGCGGCGAGCGAGCGGACGGTCGGGCGCGGCGCCGCGCTCCGCGCCGACGGCGTCGGCATCCGCTTCGGCTCGTTCCAGGCGGTGCGGGACATATCCCTGGACATCGCCGCCGGTGAATTCCTCTGTCTGCTCGGACCGAGCGGCTGCGGCAAGTCCACCCTGCTGTCGGCGATGGCGGGGTTCGTGACGCCGAGCGAGGGCAGTCTCACCGCGGGCGGCGCCGAGATCACCGGGCCCGACCCCGAACTGGGCATGGTCTTCCAGAGCAGCGAGGCGCTCTTCGACTGGACGACAGTCCGGCAGAACGTGATGTTCGGACCGCGCATGCGCCGAAAATCACGAGCGGTGCAGGCGGAACTCGCCGACGAATACCTGAGGCTGGTCGGGCTGCGGCACTGCGCCGACCACTTCCCCGGCCAGTTGAGCGGCGGCATGCGGCAACGTGTGCAGATCGCCCGCGTGTTGGCCAACGAACCGAGCGTCGTCCTCATGGACGAACCGTTCGGCGCGCTCGACGCACAGACCCGGCAGGTGCTCCAGGAGGAGACGGACCGCATCTGGCGGGCCTCGGGCTGCACCGTCGTGTTCGTCACCCACGACATCGACGAGGCGATCCTGCTCGCCGACCGCATCGCCGTGATGACCGCGGGACCGGCGGCGAGGATCAAGTCCGTCTATCCGGTGGACCTGCCGAGACCACGCGACGAGGCCGACCCCGGCGTCGTCGCACTGCGCCGCAGCCTCCGGGAGGACATCGGCGAAGAGGTGCGCAAGGCCCTGCGCGACCAGGGCCTGGACACGGAGGAGGACGTCCGATGACGGTTGCCACGGCGGGCAGCGCCGCCACCCCACAGGCCCGGCGGCGCTCCGACCGGGCGAGCGCCCAGAGCCTGCGCACGATCGGCCTGTACACCCTGTCCGTCCTCATCGGCGTCGGCGTCTGGCAGTTGCTGGCGATGAAGTACGGACCCTCGCTGGTCGCCTCGCCCGGCGAGACCCTCTCCGCCGCCGAGGAACTGGCCCGGGACGGCACGCTGACCAACTCGATCATCGCCTCCAGCCGGCGCATCCTGATCGGCTGGGGACTCGGGATCGTCGTCGGCGTGCCGGTCGGCCTG
Source organism: Streptomyces sp. NPDC050263 (assembly GCF_040655955.1). Taxonomy (NCBI): domain Bacteria; kingdom Bacillati; phylum Actinomycetota; class Actinomycetes; order Kitasatosporales; family Streptomycetaceae; genus Streptomyces; species Streptomyces sp. NPDC050263. The sequence goes on from NZ_JBFAKW010000033.1 coordinate 21,652, forward strand.
CTGGTGGGACAGATCAAGGTCGTACGCCAACTGCTGGACCCGTACATCGAGTTCTTCCGGTTCATCCCGCCGGTCGCCTTCGTCACCCTGGCCGTGGTGTGGCTGGGCATCGGCGAGTCGTCGAAGGTGGTCCTGATCTTCTACACGGCCGTCTTCATCGTCACGCTCAACACGAGCGCCGGCGTCATGGCGGTGAGCGAGTCCAAGCTGCGGGCCGCGGCGAGCCTGGGCGCGAGCCGACGGCAGATCCTCCAGCGGATCGTCCTGCCGTCGACCGTGCCGCACATCATCACCGGGGCACGGCTGGCCATGGGCAACAGCTTCCTGACCATCGTCTCCGCCGAGATCGTCGCCGCCCAGGTCGGTCTCGGCTCGTTGATCTGGACCTCCCGCAACTACGGCCGGATCGACTGGGTCTTCGTCGGAATCATCACCTTGGGCATCCTCGGGTTCGTCTTCGACCGCGTCCTGCGGATCGTCGCCTCCCGGGCCCTGCGTCGATATGGAGTGAAACTGTGAGTCGTGCTCTTGTGCTCGAGACGTTCGGCGCGCTGCCGAGGCTCGTGGAGCGGCCGACACCGGAGCCGAGGCCCGGCCACACCCTCGTACGGCTGAGCGCCGCCGCCGTCACCCACCTCGATCTCAACGTCGTCGACGGCGCGTTCGGCATCCTCCCCGACCTGCCGTCGGTGCCCGGAACCGCGGGCAGCGGAACCGTCCTGGCCTCCGACACCCACCCGGAGGGCAGCCTCGTCCACCTCCGCGGCAAGGCGCTCGGGCTGCGCAGGGACGGCTGCTGGGCGGAGCACGCCCTGGTGCCGGACGCGGCCGTCGAGGCCGTGCCGGCGGGCACGGACCCCGCGCTCGCGTGCAGCTACTTCTCCCCCGTGGGCACGGCCTGGGCGGCGGTGCACCCGGTCGCGGCCGTGCTGCCGGGGGAGCGGGTCCTGGTGACCGGGGCGGCGGGCGCCGTCGGCGCGCTGACCGTGCAGCTCGCCGCGCGGGCCGGGGCGGAGGTGGTCGGCGTCGTCGGCCGCCCGGCCAAGCTCGCGCACGTCCCGTCGCCCGCGAAGGCCGTGCTCGCGGCCGAGCTGTCGCCGGAGACGGTCGGCGGACCGATCGACGTGCTGATCGACACCGTGGGCGGCCCGGTGCTGCGGGACGCGCTGCGGCTGGTCCGTCCGCGCGGACGCGCCGCCCTCGTCGGCTACACCGCCGGACGCGAGTTCACCGTGGACCTCGCGGACTTCCTCCTCGCCGACGTGTCGCTCCGGACCGTCAACCTGATGTCACGGGCCCCGGAGGTCGCCGGCGACGCGCGGCGACTGCTCGCCGATCTCACGGCGGGCGAGCTGACCCTGCCGATGGAGCGGTACGCCATCGACGACCTCGCCGAGGCCGTCGAGCGGCTGCGGACCGGGGAAGCGGTCGGCAGGGTGACGCTCGACCTGGGGTGACGCCCCGGTCCTACGCCGGTACGACCACCGCACGGCCCCGGCAGCACACCGTGCCGCCGGGGCCGCAGTGTTCGACGAGGTCCAGCGTGACCGCACCGCTCGCCGGATCCACGGCACGCACCGAGCCGGTCACGACGAGCCGTTCCCCGGCGTGCGCGGGCGCCCGGTTCTGCCACCCGACCTCCAGGACGCGTCCGGCGTCGCCCGCGAACCGCGCTGCCGCGCGATGGAACAGACAGCCGTGCAACTGCGCCATGACCACCGGCCCGGCCAGCCCCTCCGAGCGCGCGAACTCGCCGTCGTAGTGGATGCGGTGGGCGTTGCGGGTGACCGCGCCGAAGCGGAGCAGGTCGACCGCGCTCGGGGTCAGTTCGACGGCCGGCACCGCCTGCCCCACGGTGATCTGCCGGACCTGAGCCGTCATCGGACGATGAACCTCTCCGTGACGTCGACGACGTCGACGATCTCGACGGCCTCGCCGAGGGCGTCCCGGTGCGCCGCGTACGTCTTCTCGACCGTCAGCAGCAGGAACCCCGCGCCGTCGCCCTTGCGTTCCACTCCCGTGAGGGCCCGGCGCATCCTGATCCGGTCCCCGGGCCGCACCTCGGCCCGCAAGCGCACGTCCTGGCCGCCCGCCATCAGCCGGACGTCGAGTCCGTCGGCGCCGGGCACCTCGTCGCGGTACATGCCGTCCGGCCGGAACTCGGCCGGTTCGGCGCCGGGCGCGCCGCGCAGCAGACTCACCGCGTACAGGGGATGGACGCGGAAGCCGGGATGACCGGGATCGACCAGGTGCGGTGCGCTCTCGCCGGCGGCGCGGGCGAACTCCGCGGCGTCCTCGGCCCGTACGACCCCCAGGGACCGCTGCTCCGGGACCCCGAGCGCCGCCCGGGCCCTGTGCTCGGCCAGTTCCAACGCCGACATACGCCGCCTCCCCGCTCACGTCACCGGCTGTGCACACTAAAGTCCGGTTCCGCGTGACGGACACGGAACCGGACCGTTCAACGGACCGATCCGCTTGGGCGGCGATCACCGCCGCTCCACCATCGGTCCATGGACACGGACAGGGACCTCATGCACATCCAGACGCCCCCGGAGGGCGCCTACGCGGAAGCGGACGGCGTCAAGTACCACTACGTCGAACTGGGGGAGGGCAGTCCGACCGTGTTCCTGCACGGCGGCGGGCCCGGCTGCACCGGCTGGTCCGACTTCGGGCAGGTGGCCCCGCTGTTCGCCGCCGACCGCCGCTGCCTCCTCGTCGACATCCTCCAGTACGGCAAGTCCGCCAAGCCCGTCATCGAGGGGCCCATGTGGGACTACCACGCCGCGAAGACCGTGGCCCTCCTCGACGCCCTCGGCGTGGCGCGCGCCGACTTCGTGTGCAACTCGTGGGGCGGCACCATCGCGCTCAACCTCGCCGCCAAGTACCCCGAGCGCGTGAGGTCGTTGGTCATCACCGGCAGCATGCCCGTGTTCCACGGCCCCCTCGCGCCCCTCCCCGAGGGCGGCCGCCGCGGCCGCAACGCCCGCGACGTGTACTACGGCGGCACCGGGCCGTCCTGGCAGAAGATGCGCGAGCTGATCGCCCGCCTGGAGTGGTACGACCCGCAGGCCGTCCCCGACGCCACCGTGACCCTGCGCCACGAGCAGAGCCTCGACCCCGAGGAGACCGCCCTCGCGGGCGCCTCCGACAACCCGCGCGGCGACTGGCAGGACCTCACCGCCGAACTCGGCCGCATCCAGGCCCCCACCCTCTTCCTGTGGGGCATGTACGACGCGTTCCTCACCCCCGACTACCCGCTGATGCTGGCCCGCATGATCCCCAAGGGCAACCTCCATGTGATCAGCGAGGCCTCGCATCACCCTCAGGAGGAGCGGCCGTACGACTATCACAGCGTCGTCAGCGGCTTCCTGAACCAGCGCCACCAGTGACCTACAGGGGAGGAAACGTGAGCGGACCGGCTCTGCGCGTCGTCGAACTGTCCAGTCCCTTCGTCCGGTTCGCCGGCCGGCTGCTGGTCGGCCTCGGACACGAGGTCGTGCTGGTCGAACCCCCGGACGGCGACCCGACCCGGCGTGAGCTCGACGGAGACGCGTTCGCCCACTGGCACGCCGGGAAGCGATCCGTCGTCGTCGGCTCCGCGCAGGAGCTGCGCCGACTGCTCGAAGGCGCGGACGTGCTGCTCGACGGGACGCCGGACGGCGTGGACGCCCCCGACCATCTGGTGCACGTCCGCGTCACGCCCTTCGGGCTCGTCGGGCCGCGCTCCCACTGGCAGGGCACCGACCTGGTGGTGGCGGCGCTGGGCGGCATGCTGGCGCAGGTGGGCGACCCGGACGGGCCGCCGCTGAGGCTGCCCGAGAACCAGGCCGAGCAACTCGCGGGCGTCAACGCGGCGATCGCCGCCCTCCTCGGACTCCGCGCCCGCCGCCGGGGCCCCGGCCAGCTGATCGACGTCTCCGCGCAGGCCTGCGCGGCCGCCGCCCTGGAGGCGGGCACCCTGGCCTATCTGCACGAGGACCGGGTGCCGCCCCGGCCGGGAGCCGTGCACCCGCTCGTGCCGCACGGACTGTTCCGCGCCGCCGACGGCCACCTGGGCGGCGGGCTCGGCGGCAGCCCCCGCATGTGGGACGCGCTGCTGGAGTGGCTGCGGGAGGAGGGCGCCGAGGCCGATCTCGGCGAACCGCGCTGGCAGGACCCGGTCGAGCGCAAGAAACACCAGGAACATGTCTTCAAGGTCGTCCAGGACTTCGCGGGCGCCTGGCCGAAGGCCGAGTTCGCCGAGGCCGCCCAGGCCAGGAAGCTGCCCTGGGCCGCCGTCGACCTGCCCCCCGAACTGCCGGACAACCCGCAGCTCAGGGCCCGCGGCTTCTTCACCCGGGTGGCCGGGCGGACCGACGTCGGTTTCCCCTTCGCGTTCCCGGAGGGCCGGCGGAGGCAGGAACTCGACGTCCCCGGACTCGACGCCGACCGCGCCCTCCTCGACCCGCCCCGCCCGGCGCCCCGGGTCGTCGCGGCACAGGACCCCGGGCGCCGGGCGCTGGACGGCGTCCGCGTCCTGGACCTGACCTGGGTGCTCGCCGGCCCGTACTGCACGAAGGTCCTCGCCGACCACGGGGCCGACGTCATCAAGGTCGAGTCGGCGGGCCGCCCCGACCCCACCCGGTTCGCCCCCTTCATGCACCTCTCCCGGGGCCCGCACACGGACCCGGACACCAGCGGCTACTTCAACGACGTCAACCGCAACAAACGCAGCATCACGCTGGACACCCGCTCCGCGGACGGCCTCGCCGTGCTGCGCGACCTCATCGCGTCCTGCGACGTCCTCGTGGAGAACTTCAGCTCCACCGTCATGACCCGGATGGGGCTCGGCCCCGACGAACTCGCCCGGATCAACCCGGGCATCGTCTACGTCAGCATGTCGGGCATGGGGCACACCGGCCCCCGCAACGGCTGGGTGTCGTACGCCGACACGGTCTCGGCCGCCTCCGGACTGACCGGGCTGACCGGCTGGGGGCCGCAGGACGTGGTCGGCGTGATCTACGGCCACGGCGACATCGTCGCGGGACTCCAGGCCGCGCTCGCCACCCTCGCCGCCCTGGAACACCGGGAGGAGACCGGCCGCGGACAGCACATCGACCTGTCCCAACTCGAGGCGATCGCCGCGCACATGGGCACCAGCCTGCTCACCGGCACCCCGGCGGAGCCGACGGGCAACACCCACCCCGAGTGGAGCCCGCAGGGCGTGTACCGATGTCTCGGCGCCGACCGCTGGCTGGCCGTCAGCGTGCGCACGGACCCGGAGTGGGCGGCCCTGTGCGAGGTCGTCGGCCGCCCCGACCTCGCCGCCGACGCACGGACCCGGACGGCGCGGGCGCGCCGACGCGAGAGCGCCCTCGTCGACGAAGCGCTCGGCGCCTGGGCCCGAGCGATGCCGGCCGACCTCGCCGCCGAACTCCTCCAGGAGGCCGGCGTCCCGGCCGGGGCCGTGCAGGACGGGCGTGAACTCGTCGAGCACGACCCGCAGTTGCGGGCGCGCGGCTTCTACGTCCGCCGGGAGCACCCGGCCGCGGGCGCCTTCCTGCACGAGGGCGTGCCGATCCGGCTCACCCGCACACCCGGCGCCGTCCGCGAGCCCGCGCCCCTGCTCGGCGCCGACACCGACGCCGTGCTGCGGGAGGTGGCGGGGTACTCGCCGGAGCGGATCGGGCAGCTGCGGGACGCCGGGGTGCTGCGATGATCCGGGCCGTCTCCGTCCCCGGGCTGCTGGAGGCGGCCGCCGAGGAGTTCGGCGACCGGGTCTTCCTGCGCGTGGGCGAGGTGGCCCGCACCTACCGGGAGACCCGCCGGGCGGCGGCCACGACGGCCGGGGCGCTCGCGGCCCGGGGCTGCCGTCCCGGCGACCGCATCGCCGCCATGACCGGCAACCGGATCGAGCTCGTCGACCTGATCCTCGGCAGCGCGTGGCTGGGCGCGGTCCTCGTCCCGCTCAACACCGGCCTGCGCGGCCCCGGCCTGCGGCACGTGCTGCGCCAGGCGGAACCCGCGTTCCTGCTCGCGGAGCCCGAGCCGGCCGCACGCGTGGTCGAGGCCGGCTACCGGGGAACGCTGTGGGTCACCGACGGGCCCGACGCCATCCCCACGCCCGAGGACGGCGCGCCGGAACTCCCGCCCGCCCGGCCCCGCGCCGAGGACACCGCGTTCGTCCTGTTCACCTCGGGCACCACCGGGACCTCGCGGGGCGTGCGCAGCCCGCACGCCCAGTTCGCCTGGTGGGGCCGCAACGTCGCCGACTCCCTGCGGCTGACCGCCGACGACGTCCTGCACACCTGCCTGCCCCTGTTCCACACCAACGCCCTGAACGCGCTGGCCCAGGCCATGACCGTGGGCGCGGCCTACTCGCTCGCGCCGCGCTTCTCCGCCTCCCGGTACTGGACGCAGGTCGCGCAGGCCGAGGCGACCGTCGTCTACCTGCTCGGTGCGATGGTCCCGATGCTGCTCGCCCGGCCCCCCGGCCCCGAGGACCGCGCACACCGCGCCTGGCGCGGCCTCTCACCGGCCACTCCCGGCCCCGCATGGCAGCCGTTCCGTGAGCGCTTCGGCGTCACCCTGGTCGACGGATTCGGCTCCACCGAGACCAACCTCGTCATCGGGTCCACCCCCGAGGAACAACGGCCCGGCCGTCTCGGCACCGTCCGCGAGGGGTTCTCGGCGCGCGTGGTCGACGAGCTCCTCGCCCCGGTCCCCGACGGCACACCGGGCGAACTCGTCGTCCGCAGCCACCAGCCGTTCGCCTTCGCCACCGGCTACCTGGGCGACGCCGAGAGCCCGGCCCCGGCCGACTGGCGGCGCACCGGCGACCGCGTCGTCCGGGAGCCGGACGGCTCGTTCCGGTTCGTCGACCGCGTCAAGGACGTGATCCGCCGCCGCGGCGAGAACATCTCCTCGCAGGAGGTGGAGTCCGCCGTCCGGGCCCATCCGGCGATCGCCGACGCCGCCGCCTTCCCGGTGCCCTCGGAGCTTGCCGAGGACGAGGTCATGGTGGCGGTGGTCCTGCGCCCGGACCGCACGCTCGACCCCCACGACCTCGTACGGCACTGCGAGCGCGAGCTGCCCCCGTTCGCCGTGCCCCGCCACGTCGACGTCGTGGCGGAGCTGCCGCTCACCGAGACCGGCAAGGTCCGCAAGGCCGACCTCCGCGCCCGCGGGATCACGGCGACGACCTGGGACCGTACGGCCCGGCTCAGCCCTTCGCCACCCACTCCCGGATGACCTCGGCGAACTCCTGCGGAAGCTGCTCCGGCACGGGTACGTGACCGCCCGACAGCACCCGGGTCTCCCAGCCGAGGGCCGCGAACTTCTCCAGCGCGGACAGCGAGTAGTGGTCGCCCGGGGCGCAGACCGCGAGGGCACGGGCGGTGACGTACGGCAGCCGCTCCTCCATCCGGTACCGCGTCACCGCCAGGTGGCCCTCCTCCACGCGGTCCAGGACGGTGAGCGCGTCCACCATGAACCGGTGCAGCGCGGCCTCCTCGCCCGGCCGGTAGAAGCCGCGGCGCCGGTTCCACAGCTCCAGCAGGTGCGAGCCGTCGGGTCGCGGGTCGACATGGTCGACCGGCTTGCGCGTCGCGGCCCGGCCGCGTCGCTCCTCGTCGACGAAGGGCGTGCCGGACAGCAGCAGGCTCGCCACCCGGTCCTGGAGCCGGGCTGCGACCTCCACCGCGATCACTCCGCCGGTGTGATGGCCCACCAGGTGGAAACGGTCCAGGCCGAGCGCGTCGACGAGCGCGAGCACACCGTCCGCGAACCGCTCGACGGAATGCGGCCCGGCGGGCTTCGCGGAGGCGCCGAAGCCCAGGGTGTCCATGGCGATCGCCCGGTGCCCGGCCGCCCCCACCAGCGGCAGCACGTCCAGGTACTCGGTCCAGGAGCGCGGCGTCTGGTGCAGCATCAGCACGGGCTCGCCGGCGCCGCATTCGACGTGGTGCAACTGCCCGAAGGGACTGGGGACATAGCCGCGCCGCAGGACGTGCGTCATGGTGACCTTCTTTCGTACAGGGGAGGGCGGACCGCACGACCACTGTGGTGAGCGTCGGAGCGGCGCACCAGGCCGGCGGTCCGGTCTCCGGACCCGTCCTGCGGTCTCCGGATCCGTCGAGGTCTCTGGAATCCCGGGGGACTCCAGAGACCTCGTCCTGCCCTGCCGCTCTTCACGGCCCGGTCGGGGCCCGAGCCGTGACCGGTTCGCCGGCGAAGAACCGGCACCTCGCCCGCCGGATCGCCGATGCCGGATTCGGAGAGACCCGCCGCCGGCTCACCTACAAGACGACCTCCTGTCCGGCGTGCGTGCCGTGGTGTACGAGCGCGCCCTCCCCCTGACCACGCGCAAACCGCCCGTCACCACAGCCCGCCCCGACGGCGCCTGCGCGATCCACGGCGGCATCGCCCTCGCCCTGCGGGACGTGTTCAGCGGGCAGGGCATCGCCCGGATGCTCGTGGACGACCGGAAAGGCTGAGGCCGTCAGCCCGGCGGGGCCGAGCGTGAGGTCGTCGTACTGGACGGCGCCCGCGACGAGCCTGGCCCCCCTGACGTCTCACGCCGCTCCGCTCGGCGCCCGGGGCGTGTCCTGGGGCAGCCGGAGCGGCACGACGCCCACGCTGTGGCCGTCGCGGTCCAGCAGCCGTCCCATGTGCTTGACCGTGCGCAGCACCACCGAGCGGTCCTCGACCGTGAGCCGCGGCAACCGCCGGGACAGATGCGCCTCGAAGGCGTGCACGTCGTGCAGATCGCGCAGCCAGACGTCGACCACCAGGTTGTGCGGGCCGGCCGTGATCGCGCAGGAACGCACCTCGCGCACCCCGGCCAGCACCCGGCTGGTCTCCTCCACGAACTGCCCCGGCACCGAGGCGAAGTACACGGCGGACAGCGGCCAGCCCGACAGCGGCCGGGCCAGGTCGCAGCGCAGGCTGAGCCGGGAGGCGAGCAGCGACTGCAGACGCCGGCGCACGGTGGTCAGGCTCGCGCCGGTCGCCGCGGACAGGTCCCGCAGCGACATACGCCCGTCCACGCTCAGCAGTTCCAGCAGTCGGGCGTCCAACTCGTCCCACCTGGCCTCCGCGTCGGACAGCAGCGCGGGGGCCGCGACGGCCTGCTCGACGCGTGCGACCTGAGCCGCGTCGAGGCTGCGCAGCCGCCAGCGGCTGCCCTCGGCCGGGATCCCCGTCGACACATGCGTGCGCGTCGCCCGCACCCCGGGCGTCCGCTGGAACAACAGCGTGGTCAGCCGGCCCAACTCGTCGAGGCTGCGGGCCTGTACGGCCGCCACCAGGTCCCGGCCGCCGGCCGTGAGCTTGATGTTGGCCACCGACGGGTCGGCCGCCAGCGCCTGCGCCACGTCCTCGGCGACTCCCGGCTCCGTGTCCACCTCCACCACCGCGCTCACCACGAGCCGCGAGTTCGTCAGCCGGGGATAGGCGGTCACCCACGCCAGACCCGCTTCCTCCAGCCGCTGCCAACGCCGGGCGGCCGTCACCGGATTGACCCCCAGTACCTCACCGACCAGTCTCCACGGGGCCCTGGGATGGATCTGCAGGGCATGGACCACTCCCCGGTCGATCTCGTCGAGCCCCGAGGCGGCACAATTCTGCACCCCCCGGTGCGGCGCTTCCCTGCGCACATCGACGGAATCCGGCGTGAAAACTGCACAGTGACACGAGGTTTTCTCGCGCATTCCACACTCCGTTCGCCTGTCCCCGACACCGGAGGAGTGACCGCACCCCATGACGGACACCCACACGAAAACCCGGACCGCCCTGCGGATCCACCACGCCCGGCTGATCGACGGCACCGGCTCGTCCCCGGTGGACGACGCGGTCGTCATCGTCGACGGCGACGGCATCATCTCCTACGCCGGAGCCGCCGCGACAGCCCCCGAGGCCACGGGCGACGCCTGCGACGTCCGGATCATCGACGCCGGCGGCCGCACCCTGCTCCCCGGGTTCTTCGACTGCCACGTCCACCTGGCCTACGCGCAGGGCTCGCCGCCCGGCCGCCGCGCCGAACTCGACCCGGTCCTGGTTACCCTGGACACCGCCGCGCGGCTGCGGCAGACCCTCGACGCGGGCATCACCAGCGCCCGCGACCTCGGCGGCCTCTCCGCGGGCTACCGCACGGCGGTGGAGAGCGGCCGGATCGTCGGCCCGCGCCTGCACACCGCCGTCCGGATCATCAGCCACACCGGCGGGCACGCCGACGTACGGCTGCCCGACGGCACCGACCTGAGCGCCGGCATGTCGGAGATCGCCGACACCGCGGACGAGGCCCGGCTCGCCGTGCGCCGCGTGCTGCGCGAGGGCGCCGACCTGGTCAAGATCTGCGCCACCGGCGGCATGGGCAGTCCCTACGACCAGCCCGACGACGAAGGCCTGCTGGAGGAGGAGATCCGGGCCGTCGTCGACGAGGCCCGCCGACACGGCGGCAAGCCCGTCGCCGCGCACGCCCAGGGCAACGCGGGCATCCTCAACGCGCTGCGCGGCGGCGTCACCAGCATCGAGCACGGCTACGGCCTCGACGCACGCGCCCTGGACATGGCCGGCGAGCAGGGCACCTTCGTCGTCCCCACCCTCTCCACCGTGTACGCCGGCATCAACAAGGACACGATGCCGCACTACCACTACGAGAAGAAGGTCCGCTGGTCCGGCATCACCAAGGAGAACATCGCCCGCGCCATCGAGTACGGCGCCCGGATCGCGCTCGGCACCGACGCCGCCGTCGGCCCGCACGGCGTGAACCTCATGGAGCTGACCTACCTCGTGGACCTGGGCATGGACCCCATGGCCGCCATCGTGGCCGGCACCCGCACCTCCGCCGAACTCCTCGGCGTCGCCGACCGGCTCGGCACCCTCACCCCCGGCCGCACCGCCGACCTCGTCCTGTGCGAGGGTGACCCGCTCACGGACATCGGCGTCCTCGGCGACCCGGCCAACATCGTCTGCGTCGTCCAGGACGGCGTCGTCCGCAAGGACCTCCTCCTCCCAGCGGCCCTCACGGGAAGGCAGCCCTGATGTCCTCACTGACCGACCTCCCGACGCCCGACAGCAAGTCGCCCGACACCGGGCGCCCCGGTCTCCTCGACCGCGTCCTGGCGTTCATCGAGCGGGCGGGCAACGCCCTGCCCCACCCGATCGTCCTGTTCGCGGGACTCTTCGCCCTCCTGGCCGTCGTCTCCACCGGGCTGGAGCTGGCCGACGTCTCCGTCGAGGTCCCCGGCACCGGCGAGACCAAGCAGGTGGGCGGGCTGTTCACCGGCGACGGGCTGCGCTGGCTGGTGGAGAACCTGATCCCCAACTTCGCGACCTTCCCGCCGATCGGCGCCGTACTGGTCCTGATCATGGTGGTCGGACTCGCGGAGCGGACGGGGCTGCTGGAGACGGTCATGCGGGCCACCCTGGCCCGCGTGCCCCGCGCGGCGCTGCCCTACGCGGTCGCGCTCATCGCCAGCCAGGCGCACATGATGAGCGACGTGGCCGCCATCGTGCTGCCGCCGCTCGCGGCCCTCGTCTTCAAGAGCGCCGGACGTCACCCCGTGGCCGGCCTCATCGGCGGCTTCGCCTGCGTCACCGCGGGCTATGCCGCCGGCTTCACCATCGGCTCGCTCGACGCCCTGTACGTCGGCATCACCCAGCAGGCGGCGTCGGTGCTGCCGGCCGCCGACGGGCTCCACATCCACCTGCTCATCAACTACTTCTTCACCGCGGCGAGCAGCGTCGTCCTGGCCGCGCTCGGCGGATTCCTCATCGGCCGCGTCCTGGAGCCGCGCCTCGGGGTGTACGAGCCGACCGGCGAGGAGCCGCAGGAGCAGGAAGACCTGACCCTCACGCCGATCCAGCGCCGGGGTCTGCTGGCCACGACCGTCGTCGTCCTGCTCTACGTGGGCGGGGTCCTCGCCCTGTGGCTGCCGTCCGGGGCCCCGCTGCGCGGCGAGGGCGGCGCGTTCGTGCCCTCGCCGGTCCTCAGCGGCATCGTGCCGGTCCTCTTCGGCGCGTTCCTGCTGGCGGGACTCACCTACGGCTTCACGGTCAAGAAGCTCACCGGCACCGAGGACGTGGTCACCGCGGTGACCGACTCGGTGAAGAGCATGTCCGGCTACATCGTCATGATGTTCGTCGCCGCCCAGGTCATCGCGCTGTTCACCTGGTCCAACGTGGGCATCCTGCTCGCGGTCAAGGCCGCGGCGCTCTTCAACGACCTCGGTGTGACGGGCTTCGGGGCGATCGTGGTGTTCGTGCTGCTGGCGTCCTGCCTCAACCTCTTCATCGTCTCCGGCTCCGCCCTGTGGTCGCTGGTCGGACCCGTCTTCATCCCCGCGTTCATGCTCATGGGCATGAGCCCGGCGCTCAGCCAGGCGGCCTTCCGCATCGGCGACTCCGCGACCGGCGCGATCACCCCGATGAACCCCTACCTCTTCCTCATCCTGGCGATGCTCCGCCAGTACGAGCCCGACGCGAAGCTCGGCACGCTGATATCCCGGCTCGCCGTCTTCGTCATCCCGTTCATGGTCGTGTGGCTGGTGATCCTGGCCGTCTTCTACGGCTTCGACCTGCCGCTCGGCCCGGGTGCGCACATCGGCCTCAAGTGAACGCCTTACGCACGCGGCCGACCCCGCCGGGACGAACCGGTGGGGTCGGCCGCTGCTCATCGGGCGTCCGCGGTTCAGGCCGGGCGGGGGAGGGCGAGCGCCGGCAGCACCGACGATCCGACCGCTTCGATCAGCTCGGTCGGCGGATGGTACGAGCCGACGTGCTGCAGGAGAACCCCGGTGACTCCGGCGGCGTGCAGGGCGCGGAGCCGTTCGGTGAGCTGCTCGGCCGTCCCGAACAGACAGAACTCCTCGGCGAAGCGCAGGGCCGCCGCGTCGCTGATCCAGGCCGAACAGATCTCGACGGCCGCGTCCCAGTCCTCGGCGTGCACCAGGTCCGGGTAGACGCCCGCCACCGTCGCGGGGACGTCCACGTCGATCCCCGCGAGTGCGAGGAACGGCGCTCCGCCGTTCTGGGCGATCGACGCGCAGACGGGCTTGAGCCGGCGCGCCGCGGACTCGACGTCGTCGGTCACCGCGCAGAACGCGGACGCGGTCAACGGGATCGTGTCGTACGCCCGGCCGGCCGCCTCCGCGCCTTCCCGCACCCGGGCGGTCGCGCCGGCGAGGGTCGCCGGTGAGACTCCGCTGAGGAGGATGACGCCGTCGGCGACCTCGCCGGCCAGCCGCAGGTTCCGCGGCCCGCTCGCCGCGAGATGCAGCGGCACCCCGGCCTGCGGATCGCGGAGCCGGGAGCGGACCTTGCCCTCGAAGTCCCATTCCTGACCGTCCAGCAGGGCGCGCAGCATGCCCAGGCCTTCGCGCATCGACGCCGACGTGGTCTGCCGCAGGCCGATCGGCCCGACCGAGCTGTTGCCCACGCCGAGGCCGAGCGTGAACCGGCCCGGGGCGAGCTCCGCGACGCTGCGGGCGGCCGAGGCGACGACGGCCGGATGCCGGGTCGCCAGGTTGGTGACCGCGGTGCCCAGACCGATGCGCCCGGTGCCCAGGGCCGCGGCGGTCAGCGTGGTGAACACATCCCGCCACAGCAGCTGGGAGTCCGGGAACCAGACGTCGTCGAAGCCCAGTTCCTCCGCCCGGCGCACGGTCTCGACCACCCGGTCCGCCCGGTCGCAGGGCGGGACACGGATCCCGATCCGCGGGGCCGTCGCCCCTGCGCCGGTCACCGCGAGCCGCTCGGCGACGCGCTGACGAGGGGCGTGTCGGCGCCCACCGGACCGATCCCTGCGGCACCGCCCGGGGCGCCCAGGGGCGCGCTGCGGCCCGGCAGGGTCTCGTCGAAGAAGCGCCGGTTGTCGGCGCGGAACTCCGGGTCGGCGAGCCGGTCCACGGTGATCGCCAGCTCGGGGCAGGCCGTCTCGCAGGCGCCGCAGTCGATGCACTCCACCGGGTTGATGTAGAGCTTGCGCTCGCCCTCGTAGATGCAGTCGACCGGGCACTCCTCCATACAGGACCGGTCCATGATGTCGACGCAGGCCGGGCCGATGACATAGGCCATGTCAGTGCTCCTTCTCGGTGGAATGCCCGGGGAACAGCTGCGCCTCCGGGTCGATGACGGTGGCGGCGTTGTTGACGGCGGTGGCGACCTCGCCGAAGCCCACCGAGATCAGCCGCACCTTGCCCGGGTAGTCGGTGATGTCCCCGGCGGCGAACACCCGCGGCAGATTCGTGGCCATGCGGGTGTCCACCGCGATCTTCCGGGCGTTGAGGGTCAGCCCCCAGTGCTGGAGCGGGCCGAGGTCGGCGAGGAAACCGAGCGCGGCGACGACCGTGCGCGCCGGCAGCGGACGGGTGTCCTGGGTGACCCGGTGCCGGACCTCCACCCGCTCCAGGCGGTCGTCGCCGTGCAGCGCGCTCACCTCGGAGTCGGTGATGAGCTCGATGCCGAGGGCGCGGACCTTGTCGACCGACGCGCGGTGCGCACGGAACCGGGCGGTGCGGTGGACGAGCGTGACGGACCGGGCGACGGGGGCGAGCAGCGCGGCCCAGTCGAAGGCGCTGTCGCCGCCGCCGACGACCACGACGTCGTGATCGACATGGGCGGCCGCGTCCGGCACGAAGTACACCTGGCCGCGACCGAGGTAGTCCTCACCGGCCGGCAGGGGTCGCGGCGTGAACGTCCCCACACCGCCGGTGATCACCACCGCCCCCGCCCTGACGACCGTCCCCTGATCGCCGCGGACGACGGGCCGCCCGTCGGAGTCGTAGGTCAGTTCCACCGCACGCTCCCCGAGGAGGTAGCGGGGGCCGTACGGCTCCGCCTGGGCGACCAGGGCGGCGACCAGATCCCGCCCGCGCACCGACGGAAAGCCGGCGATGTCGAAGATGGGCTTCTCCGGGTACATCGCGCTGATCTGGCCGCCGCGCAGGGGCAGGACGTCCATGACCGCGACGCGCAGCCCCCGGAAACCCGCGTAGTAGGCGCCGTAGAGGCCCGACGGGCCGGCGCCGATGATCAGGACATCGGTCTCGACCACCCGCGAGGCGTCCGTGGCGACCGGCTCATCTGAAAGAACGCTCATGGGGCAGGAGCGTATGAACGCTCCCGCCGCCGCCCAACGGAACCGGTCCGCCTGCCGGTACGCCCCACCGGAACACATCACAATCTGCGGCGCGTGGCGTGTCTGCGGGCTGGGCGAAACCTGGTGCGGCCTTTGCCGCGCCATTCTTGTACCTGCAACTACTTTGCAGAAGCCTTGTGGGTGCGGCTGAAAACGGCCGTCCGCCGACAGGTAAGGCCCACGTCCCCATGACCACGGTGCACCGCATCCGTACATCGATGACCCGCAAGGAGTGGGCGAGCCTCGGCGGGATGGCCGCGTTCATCCTGGCGTTGCACGTCATCGGCTGGTTCACGCTCGTCGTGCTCGTCGCCCCCGAGCACTACAGCCTGGGCGGCAAGACGTTCGGCATCGGGATCGGCGTCACCGCCTACACGCTGGGCATGCGGCACGCCTTCGACGCCGATCACATCGCGGCGATCGACAACACCACCCGGAAGCTGATGAGCGAGGGGCAGCGGCCGCTGTCGGTCGGCTTCTGGTTCTCCCTCGGCCATTCCAGCGTCGTCTTCGCCCTGACCTTCCTGCTCTCCCTGGGCGTCAGGGAACTGGCCGGGCCGGTCCAGGACGACGGCTCGGCGCTGCACAGCGTCACCGGCTGGATCGGCACGACCGTCTCCGGGACCTTCCTCTACCTGATCGCGATCATCAACCTCGTGATCATGGCGGGGATCTGGAAGGTCTTCCGGCAGATGCGCTCCGGCCACTTCGACGAGGCCGCTCTCGAGGAGCAGCTCGACAACCGGGGCTTCATGAACCGCCTCCTCGGCCGTCTGATGAAGTCGATCACCGCGCCCTGGCAGATGTATCCCCTGGGCATCCTCTTCGGCCTCGGCTTCGACACGGCCACGGAGGTCGCGCTGCTGGTGCTGGCCGGTTCGGGCGCGGCCTCGGGCCTGCCCTGGTACGCGATCCTGTGCCTGCCGGTCCTGTTCGCGGCCGGCATGTCGCTGCTCGACACCATCGACGGCTCGTTCATGAACTTCGCCTACGGCTGGGCCTTCTCCAAGCCCGTCCGCAAGGTCTACTACAACCTCACCATCACCGGCCTGTCCGTCGCCGTCGCGCTCGTCGTCGGCACCGTCGAACTCCTCGGCCTCATCGCGGACCGGGCCGGCCTGCACGGCCCGTTCTGGGACCGGGTCTCCGGCCTCGACCTCAACATCATCGGATACGTCATCGTCGGCCTGTTCTTCGCCACCTGGGCGGTCGCCCTGCTGGTGTGGAAGGTCGGCCGGATCGAGGAGAAGTGGACGACTGGCCTGGCCCGGCCCGCGCCCGTCGAACAGTGCGACGCCTAGGGGGCTTCTGATGGATCTCCGTGGGAGAGTGCGTGCCGGGCGTCGCGACGCCGCGGAGATCCATCAGAAGCCCCCTAGCCCGGCCGCCGTCCCGCCTGTCGGCCGAAGGCGTCCAGGATGCGTTCCGCGGCCAGGGTCGCCGTCAACTCGCCCTCCCTGACCTGCTGTTCCAGGGCAGGCGCCAGGGCCCGTACCGCCGGGTCGGCGTGCAGGCGGCCCAGGAGGTCGTCGCGGACCATGTTCCAGGTCCAGTCGACCTGCTGGTCGCGGCGTTTGGCGGCGAGCCGCCCGGTGGAGTCCAGCAGCGTGCGGTGCTGTTCGAGGCGCTCCCAGACGGTGTCCAGGCCGGACCCTTCCCGCGCACTGCAACTCAGCACCGGCGGTGACCAGAACGCGTCCGCGCCGTGCATCAGGCGCAACGCGCCCGCCAGTTCACGTGCGGCGGAGCGGGCGTCGCGTTCGTGCGGGCCGTCCGCCTTGTTGACGGCGAGGACGTCGGCCAGCTCCAGGACGCCCTTCTTGATGCCCTGCAACTGGTCTCCGGTGCGGGCCAGGGTGAGCAGCAGGAAGGAGTCGACCATGTCGGCGACGGCGGTCTCGGACTGTCCGACGCCCACCGTCTCCACCAGGACGACGTCGTAACCGGCAGCCTCCATCACCACGATCGACTCGCGGGTCGCCTTCGCCACCCCGCCCAGCGTCCCGGCGGTGGGGGAGGGGCGTACGAAGGCCGCGGGGTCGACGGCGAGGCGTTCCATCCGGGTCTTGTCGCCGAGGATCGAACCACCGGTACGGCTGGACGAGGGGTCCACGGCCAGGACCGCCACCCGGTGCCCGAGCCCGGTCAGCATGGTGCCGAACGCGTCGATGAACGTCGACTTGCCCACGCCGGGCACCCCGCTGACGCCGATCCGCCGCGCCCGGCCGCTGTGCGGCAGCAGCTCGGTCAGCAACTCCTGTGCCAGCGACCGGTGTTGGGGGCGGGTGGACTCGACGAGCGTGATGGCGCGGGCGACGACCGCCCGCTTCCCGTCGAGTACACCCTTCACATACGTGTCGAGGTCGAGTGCCATGGTCCGCGCGGGCCTCAGAGTTCGTGCCCGAGACCGGCGGACAACCGCTCGACGAGGTCGTATGCCGCGTCCGGGATCACCGTGCCGGGCGGGAACACGGCCGCCGCGCCCATCTCCAGGAGTGTGGGAACGTCCTGCGGCGGGATCACCCCGCCGACCACGATCATGATGTCCTCGCGGCCCTCCTCGGCCAACTGCTCGCGCAGCGCCGGGACGAGGGTGAGGTGCCCGGCGGCCAGCGAGGAGACCCCGACGATGTGCACGTCCGCCTCGACGGCCTGGCGGGCCACCTCGGCCGGGGTCTGGAACAGCGGGCCGACGTCGACGTCGAAGCCGAGGTCGGCGAAGGCGGTCGCGATCACCTTCTGGCCGCGGTCGTGGCCGTCCTGGCCCATCTTGGCGACCAGGATGCGCGGCCGGCGGCCCTCGGCCTCCTCGAAGGAGTCCACCAGCGCGCGGGTGCGGTCGACGGACGGGGACTCGCCTGCCTCGTTGCGGTACACGCCGGAGATGGTACGGATCTGGCTCGCGTGCCGCCCGTACACCTTCTCCAGGGCGTCGGAGATCTCCCCGACGGTCGCCTTCGCGCGCGCCGCGTTCACGGCCAGCTCCAGCAGGTTGCCCTCGCCCCCGGCGGCCCGGGTGAGCGCGTCCAGCGCGTCCTGGCAGGCCCGCTCGTCGCGCTCCGCCCGCAGCCGCCGCAGCTTCTCGATCTGCTGGGCGCGCACCGAGGAGTTGTCGACCTTGAGGACGTCGATCGCCTCGTCGGTCTCGACGCGGTACTTGTTGACGCCGATGACCGGCTGGCGTCCCGAGTCGATGCGCGCCTGGGTGCGGGCGGCCGCCTCCTCCACGCGCAGCTTGGGGATGCCGGCGTCGATGGCCTGCGCCATGCCGCCCGCCTGCTCTACCTCCTGGATGTGCTGCCAGGCCCGGCGGGCGAGGTCGTAGGTGAGCTTCTCGACGTAGGCGCTGCCGCCCCACGGGTCGATCACCCGGCAGGTCCCCGACTCCTGCTGGAGCAGCAGCTGGGTGTTGCGGGCGATGCGCGCCGAGAAGTCGGTGGGCAGGGCGAGGGCCTCGTCGAGCGCGTTGGTGTGCAGCGACTGGGTGTGGCCCTGGGTCGCCGCCATCGCCTCCACGCACGTGCGCGTGACGTTGTTGAACACGTCCTGTGCGGTCAGCGACCAGCCCGAGGTCTGCGAATGGGTGCGCAGCGAGAGGGACTTGGCGTTCTTCGGGTCGAACTGCTTCACCAGCTTCGCCCACAGCAGGCGGGCCGCGCGCAGCTTGGCGACCTCCATGAAGAAGTTCATGCCGATGGCCCAGAAGAACGACAGCCGGGGCGCGAACGCGTCCACGTCCAGGCCCGCTTCCCGCCCGGCCCGGAGGTACTCCACGCCGTCCGCGAGGGTGTACGCCAGCTCCAGGTCGGCCGTCGCGCCCGCCTCCTGGATGTGGTACCCGGAGATGGAGATCGAGTTGTAGCGGGGCATCCGCTGCGAGGTGAAGGCGAAGATGTCGGAGATGATCCGCATCGACGGCTTCGGCGGATAGATGTAGGTGTTGCGGACCATGAACTCTTTGAGGATGTCGTTCTGGATGGTCCCCGCGAGCTTCTCCGCCGGTACGCCCTGCTCCTCCGCCGCCACGATGTACAGCGCGAGGACGGGCAGCACCGCGCCGTTCATCGTCATCGACACGGTCATCCTGTCCAGCGGGATGCCGTCGAAGAGCTGCCGCATGTCGTAGATCGAGTCGATCGCCACGCCCGCCATGCCGACGTCACCGGTCACCCGCGGGTGGTCGCTGTCGTAGCCGCGGTGCGTGGGCAGGTCGAAGGCGACCGACAGGCCCTTCTGGCCGGCGGCCAGATTACGCCGGTAGAAGGCGTTGGACTCCTCGGCCGTGGAGAAGCCCGCATACTGGCGGATCGTCCACGGCTGGTTGACGTACATCGTCGGATACGGGCCGCGCAGATACGGGGCCATGCCCGGGTGGGTGCCCAGGAAGTCCAGGCCCTCCAGGTCCTGCCCGGTGTAGAGCGGCTTGACCGCGATGCCCTCCGGGGTCTCCCAGAGCAGGTCGTCCCCGTCGGCGGCCCGCTTGACGGCCGAACGCCACTCGTCGGGGCCGCCGTCGGCGGTCGGGGTCCCCAGCTCGATGCCGGAGAAATCGGGGATCGCCCCCATCGGACGGTCTCCCATCAGGACACTCCCATACGGTCGAGGGCGGCGGACAGGACGGCGACCGCGTCACATCCCGCGAAGACATGGCTGTCCACCCCGGTGTACTGCCCGGGGCGGCCCGCCAGGAACACGTGCGAGGCACCGGCGGCCTTCAGCTGCGCGGCCACGGACTCGGCCTGCTCCCCGTACAGCGCGTCGCTGGAGCACAGGCAGGCCTCCCGCGCCCCGCTCTCCTCGAACCCGCCCTCCGTGACGGGCTCGATGCCGCCCGCCTGGAACAGGTTGGCGGCGAAGGTGAGACGGGCGGTGTGCGCGGCCGCCGGGCCGAGGGCGGCCAGATAGACCCGGGGCCGGGCGCCGGTCGCGGCGAGGTGGGCGTCGGAACGGGCGCGCAGCGCCTCGAACGCCTCGTCGCGCCGCACGCGCGGCAGTCCGCCGGACGGCGGCGCGGGCGCGGGCGCGCGGACGACCGGCTTCTCCGCCAGGTGCGGGAACTCGCTGACGCCGGTGACGGGCTCGCGGCGCTTGGCGAGCTTCGCGCTGCGCACCGACCACGTCTCGGCCAGCCGCTCACGGATCGCTCCGGAGCGCAGCGCGGCCGCCTGGCCGCCGGCCTGCTCGATGCCCTGGAAGAACTCCCAGCCCGCGTGGGCCAGTTCGTCGGTGAGCCGCTCCACGTACCAGGAGCCGCCTGCCGGATCGATCACCCGGGACAGATGGGACTCCTCGATGAGGATCGTCGAGGTGTTGCGGGCGATGCGCCGCGCGAACGCGTCCGGAAGACCGAGGGCGTCGTCGAAGGGCAGCACGGTGACGGAGTCGGCGCCGCCGGCCCCGGCGGCCAGCGTGGCGATCGTGGTGCGCAGCATGTTCACCCACGGGTCGCGGCGCGTCATCATCACCGGCGAGGTCACCGCGTGCTGGCGCTGGGCGCCCGCCTCCGGGGCCCCGCAGGCCTGGGCCACCCTGGCCCACAGCCGGCGCGCCGCCCGCAGCTTGGCGATGGTCAGGAACTGGTCGGCGGTGGCCGCGTACCGGAACTCGAGCTGCGCACACGCCTGGCCGACGCTCAGCCCGGCTTCGGTCAGCTCCCGCAGACAGGCGACCCCGGTCGCCAGCGAGCAGCCCAGCTCCTGGGCGGCCGAACCGCCGGCCTCGTGGTACGGCAGCGCGTCCACGGTCAGCGCCCGCAGCCCCGGATACCCCTCGGCGCACCGCCGCGCGAGACGGGCCGTCGGCGCGAACTCCAGCGCCTCGCCCGTACGGGCCTCATGGCCCAGCGGATCCGCGCCCAGGTTCCCGCGCGCGGCCTCCGCGCCGACGCCCCGCTCCGCGTAGATCCGCAGCAACTCGCCCGCGGCCGACTCGACTTCACGGCCGGCGTCGAGGACGACCGGCGCCAGATCGAGATAGACGCCGTCCAGCGCCTTGTCGAGCGACGACACCGGGACGGCGTCCCGGCCGACGACCAGCCAGAGCGAGGTGACGCCGTTCTCCAGGTCGGTCAGGACCGCGGAGCCGTCCGCCGAGGCGTGCCGCTGGCGTACGTCCCAGCCGCCTACGGTGTTCCCCTCCGCGCGGCCCCCGCGCACGAACGGAGCGAAGCCGGGAAGGCCGGGATCCGGGGCGGTCTCGCGCGCGGTGTAGAGGGGTCGGGTGCCGAGCCCGTCCTCCAGCACGGTGGACAGGGCGTCCTCCGCCGCTGCTCCGGAGACCTCCTTGCCCGACTTGCTCAGGACGCCTTCCACGAGACGTTGCCACTGTTCACGTGTCGTGTCGGGGAACTCGGCGGCGAGCGAGAGCCCGTCGTCAGGCAGCACTGTCATGCTCGGATGCTAGGCCAGATCTCTAAAGCCGCAGCAGAGCGCGGGGCTGTGAGCTTGTTCTCCCGAAAAGTGTGGTGTGGATCACCCGTTCGGCCGGTCCCTAGGATTCCTGGCAGAAACCGACGAGATCATGCGCGTCAACGTGGCGCGCGGCCCCTGACGGAGGCGAACCGATGAACGGCCCGACCAGCCCGACCAGCGCGACGAACACGTCCGGAACGATCGCGGACGAGGAACCCGTCCTGCTGCACACCGACGGACGAGCCGCCCACATCACTCTCAACCGCCCCAAGGCCCTCAACGCCCTGAACCATCTCATGGTGCGCCGCATCGACGAAGCCCTCACCGCCTGGGAGCACGACCCGGCGGTCGAGACCGTCGTCATCACCGGCGCCGGGGAGCGCGGCCTGTGCGCGGGCGGCGACATCCGCGCCGTCCACGACGACGCCCGCGACGCGGACGGCGCCGCCTCGGCCGCGTTCTGGCGCGACGAGTACCGCCTCAACGCACGCATCGCCCGCTACCCCAAGCCGTACGTCGCCGTCATGGACGGCATCGTCATGGGCGGCGGCGTCGGCGTGTCCGCGCACGGCAGCGTCCGGATCGCCACCGAGCGCTCGCGCATCGCCATGCCCGAGACCGGCATCGGCTTCGTCCCGGACGTGGGCGGCACCCACCTCCTCGGGCTCGCACCCGGCGAACTGGGCACCCACCTCGCGCTGACGGGCGCGCAGATCGGCGCCGAAGACGCGGTGCTGTGCGGGCTGGCCGACCACTACGTGCCGTCCCCCTCCCTGCCCGACCTAGTCGGCGACCTTGGGCGCCTGCCCGTCCGGGAGGCCCTCGTGCCTCATGTGCGGCCTGCTCCGGAGGGGGCGTTGACCGGCCACCGGGAGTGGATCGACGACTGCTATGCCGCCGACACGGTCGAGGAGATCGTCCGGCGACTGTTCGCGCACGGCGACCCGGCCGCGAAGGAGGCCGCGGAGACCCTGCTCACCAAGTCGCCCACCACACTGAAGGTCACGTTGACGGCGCTGCGGCGCGCCCGTCGGCTCGGCTCGCTGGAGCGGGTGCTGGAGCAGGAGTACCGCGTGTCCTGCGCGGCCCTGTCCACCGCCGACCTGGTCGAGGGCATCCGCGCCCAGGTCATCGACAAGGACCGCACCCCGCGCTGGTCGCCGGCCACCCTCGCCGAGGTCACCGACGCCGATGTCGAGCGCTACTTCCGCCCCCTCGGGGAACGACGGGGACTCGGGCTCGACGGCTGAGAGCCTGGTCAGCCGGAAGCGTCGGCCCGGCCGAGTGCTCGGCGGGGTGCTCGGCCGGGTGCCCGCTCGCCCCCCGCGCGAGGGGCGAGCGTGCCGGCCGGGACGACTCGGGCTAGGTGTTCTGTCCCGGGAGGTTGCGGCCGCGGCGACCAGGTTCTCCAGCGAGGTGCGGGTCTCGGGCCAGCCGCGGGTCTTCAGTCCGCAGTCGGGGTTGACCCACAGCCGTTCGGCGGGGATCGCCCTGAGACCGGTGCGCAGCAGTTCGGCCGCCTCCCGCACGCTCGGGACGCGCGGGGAGTGGATGTCGTACACGCCGGGACCGGCCTCGCGCGGGTAGCCGTGGGCGGCGAGTTCACGGGCGACCTGCATGTGCGAGCGGGCGGCCTCCAGGCTGATCACGTCGGCGTCGAGGTCGTCGATGGCCTGGACGATGTCACCGAACTCGGCGTAGCACATGTGGGTGTGGATCTGGGTGTCCGGACGGACGCCGCTCGTCGTCAGCCGGAACGCCTCCGTGGCCCACGCGAGGTAGGCGGGGTGGTCGGCGGCGCGCAGCGGGAGCGTCTCGCGCGGGTGACGAACTGGGCGGCGACCGACTGCGCGCAACACGGCGCGGTCGTCCGTCCCGTATGTACGCCGACCCGCCCACGAGGTCACCGGGATGTCCGCGCACGAGTGGCTCGCGCGCGGGCAGTCGGCAGGTCTTCGGACTCGCGGGCACGTCCTCCTGGTCGGAGGACACCTAATGGCCGTCGCTTCCCAGATCCCGTTCACGGGGTCCAGTGCTCATGACGGCGGTCGTTCCCGCTCACCGCTGCGGGCAGTCCCGGATTCACACCGGGTTCCCTCTTGCGACGCATCCCGTCCGGCTGACGGGGCGAACCAGCTGCACCGGCCACCCTACGCTCACTTCCCGGCGACCGTCCCCAGGAAGCGGATGAAGGGCCTGTCGTCGCCGGGGTCGGGGCGGGTGACCGTGGCGCGCACGCCGTAGACGTCGGCGATCAGGGACTCGGTGAGGGTGGCGGCAGGGGTGCCGGCGGCCACCACCCGGCCCTCCCGGAGCACGACGACCTGGTCGCAGTACATGGCCGCCAGGTTCAGGTCGTGCAGGGCGACGACGCTGGTGACGGGCAGTTCTGCGACCAGGTTCAACAGGTCGAGCTGGTGCTGGATGTCCAGGTGGTTGGTCGGTTCGTCCAGCAGCAGTTCGCGCGGCTCCTGGGCGAGGGCACGGGCGATCTGGACGCGCTGGCGTTCCCCGCCGGAGAGCGTGTGCCAGGGCTGGTCCAGACGGTCGGTGAGCCCGGTGCGTTCGAGGGCGGTGCGGACAGCCCTCTCGTCCGCCCCGGTCGTCGGCGTCCAGGCGCGGCGGTGCGGGACACGGCCCAGGCGTACGACGTCGGCCACGGTCAACTCGACCAGCGTGTCGGCCTGTTGCTCGACGACGGCCACGCGCCGGGCGACGGCTCGGCGGCCCCAGTCGCCCAGCGGGCGGCCGTCGAGCGTCACCACGCCCGAGGCGGGGGACAGGACGCCGGACAGCACGCGCAACAGGGTCGACTTGCCGGATCCGTTGGGGCCGAGCAGCCCGGTCACGGAGCCGGGCCGAGGGGCGAGGCTGACGCCGTCGAGGATCAGCCGTCCGTCGGCGGAGCGGCTGACCCGGTCGGCGCCGAGGGTGGGTGACCGACCCTCGGCGGCGTGCGTCCCGCTCAACGCGTCCTCCTCATGGGGTCCCCCTCATCGTGTCCCTCTCGTGCGGTACAGGACCAGGACGAACGCCGGGACGCCGACGAGCGACGTCACCACGCCCACCGGCACCTCCTGCGGGTCCAGGACGGTACGGGCCAGGGTGTCGGCCCACACCAGGAACACCGCCCCGGCGAGCGCGCCGACCGGCAGCAGCCGGGTGTGCCCCGGGCCGACCAGGGCGCGGGCCGCGTGCGGCAGGACGAGCCCGACGAAGCCGATCGCGCCCGCCGCGCTCACCAGCACGGCCGTCAGCAGCGCCGTCACGCACAGCAGCACCAGCCGGGTCCGGACCACCGCGACCCCGAGCGTGGCCGCCGCGTCCTGGCCGAAGGCGAACGCGTCCAGGGTGCGCGCGTACCCGAGGCACACCGCCAAGGCCCCGGTCAGGACGGTCAGACAGAGCCACACCTCGGTCCAGCCGGCCCCGCTGAGCGACCCGAGCAGCCAGAACAGCACGCCCCGGGTGGTCTCCGCGTCGGCCGCCGTCATCACGACGAACGAGGTCACGGCCGAGAACAACTGCATCGCGGCCACACCGGACAGCACCACCCGGTCCGTCGTACCGCCGAGCGTGTGGCTGAGCAGCAGCACCAGCGCGAACGAGCCGAGCGCGCCCACGAACGCGCCCCCCGACACGGACACGACGCTCCCGCCGACTCCGAGCACGACCACGACGACCGCCCCGGTCGACGCCCCGGAGGAGACCCCCAGGACGAAGGGGTCGGCGAGCGGGTTGCGCAGCAGCGACTGCAGCACCGCCCCGCACACGGCCAGCCCGGCACCGCACACCGCGGCGAGCAGGGTGCGCGGCAGCCGCAGGTTCCAGACGATGCCGTCCCGGATGGGGGACAGGTCCGAGGCGCCCCAGCCCAGATGGGAGGCGACCGTGGACCAGACGTCCCCGACGCCGATGTCCGCGGGCCCGATCGTGATGGCCACGGCGACGGACACCGCCAGCACCGCGAGCCCGGCGACCGGACCGGCCACGCCCCGCAGCACCCCGGCGGCTGCCCGGAGCCGTCGGACCCCGGGCGACCGCAGGGCGGTGGTCATCCGGCGAGCCCGTACGCGCGCAGCGCCGCGGCGACCTTCTCCACGCCTTCGACCGTGCGGATCGTGGGGTTCATGGCCTGCCCGCTGAGCAGCACGTACCGCTTCTGCTTCACCGCGTCCATGTTCTTGGTCGCCGGGTCGGACTCCAGGAACGCGATCTTCCGCGCGGCGGTCTCGGCCGTCTGCGACTTACGGGTGAGGTCGCCGATGACCAGTACGTCGGGGTTGCGGTCGGCGACGGTCTCCCAGTTGACCTGCGGCCATTCCTGCGTGCTGTCGTCGAAGACGTTCTTCGCGCCGAGCGCGTTCGTGATGATGCCCGGCGCACCGCAACAGCCCGCCAGGTAGGGGGACTCCTGGTTCGCGAACCAGTACAGGACGGTGGCGTTCTCGGCGTCGATCCCGGACGTGGCCTCGGCGACCCGGCCCTCGAGCTGCGTGACCAGCTTCTCGCCGCGCTCCTCCACCCCGAAGATCCGCGCCAGGTCGCGCACCTCGCGGTACACGGTGTCCATGGCCAGCGGCTCGGTCCGTGAGCCGTCGCCGTCGCCGCTGTTGTCCTTGCCCTCGCAGTCGGCGGGCGAGAGATACGTCGGCACCCCCAGCTCCTCGAACTTCTCGCGGGGAGCCACTCCGCCCTTGCTCAGCGTGGACGCGAAGGACGAGGCGACGAAGTCCGGCTCGGCGGCCAGCACCTTCTCGAACGACGGCTGGTTGTCGGCGAGCCGGGGCACCTTCGCGTCGGCCTTCTCCAGCCCCTTCATGACCGGGTCGGTCCAGGTGGCGGTGCCTGCCATCCGGTCGGCCAGGCCGAGCGAGAGCATGATCTCGGTGGTGCCCTGGTTCAGCGAGACGGCCCGCTTCGGAGGCGACTCGACGGTCACCTTCTGCCCGCAGTTGTCCAGCGTGACGGCCTTCGCGGACGCGGCGGCGCCCGAAGCCCCCTCGGACGACGAGCCCGAACCGCAGGCGGACAGCAGCAGTGCCCCGGACAGGAGCAGGACGGAACGGCGGGCGGGGCGTGACAGATGCACGAGGCGGCTTCCTAGGCGTCGAGGCCCATGCGCGGGGCCCGTTCGGACGGTCGGTTGCCAGCAGGTCTTCGGACTCGGGATCACCCCGGCGGGGCACCTTCCCAGACCCGGCCGTGGCCGTCGTCCAGTGGTTGCCGCCCCGCCCGTCACCCTTACCGCTGCGCGTCAGTTCCGGACTCCCACCGGATTCCCTGACCCGTGCACGCGTACGACCGCGTGTACGAATACGACTGGCGTCCGGAAATTACCATAGCCTTACCTAATCGCCCTACCTGCAACGTTCGTTTGCCCTACGGCGCTGCACCGGGGACGTAGTGGGCGTTGCGGTCGACCGAGCGGTAGACGTCGGGCGCGATGGGCCGGCGCAGTTCCTCGGCGAGGTGCCCGAGGAGCCCGGCCGTCCGGGCGAGCAGGGCGAAGCCGCGCAGCAGTTCGAGGGGGAGTCCGAGATCGGCGAGCGCCGCCCCGCAGACTCCGGCGCCGTTGAGGGGCAGCGCACGGCCGAGGACGTCCGGCGCCGTGCGCCCGACGGCCTCGAACAGGGCGAGGTGGGGGCCGTGGACGCCTTCCTCGTGGGCGATGCGGATGATGACCGGCGTCCGTGGGTCGCCCTCCTTGTGCACCGGGTGGCCGAGGCCGGGCACGAGCTGCTTCGCCGCCTTGCGTTCCGTCAGCGCTTCCCGTGCGAGCGCGTCCCATTCGGCCTCGGTGGCGGGGAGGGGCTCACCCGCCGCGTTCACCGCGGCGAGCACCTCGGCGAGGAAGCGGCCGGTGTCCTCGGTGACGCCCAGGAAGCGGGAGCCGCCGCCGAGCAGCCCGGCGGCGAGGGCCCCTTGCACGGACTCCGGCGCGGAGTACAGGGTCATGCGCGCGGCGATGGCGGTGGGGGTGAAACCGTGGTCGGCCAGCGCGACCAGCACCGTTTCGAAGAGCCGCACCTCGCCCGCGGTCGGGCGGCGCTGGGTGGCGAGCCAGAACGCGAGCTCGCCGAAGCCGACCTTGCCCATCAGGTCCTCCGCCAGGTTCTGCCCGAGGAGGCTGATGGTGGCGGCGTCCGAGGTCCCGAGACCGGTCGGGTATCGGGGCGGGTACTCGGGCTGGGGCTGGGGCTGTCCGGCGGTCATCGGTCCGTCTCCCTTTCCTTGTCCGCCGCGAGCCAGGCCCGCAGCTCTTCGCCGTGCTGGTCGAGGGCGGGGGGCGGAAGGTCGTGCCGGGGCGGGGTGCCGCTGAAGGTGATCGGGTTGCGGATCATCGGCACGGAGCCCGGCCCGCTGCCCAGGGTGACCACCGGGTCGAGCCCCAGGTCCGCCGCGAGCGCGACGCCTCCGTCGACGTGGTTGATCGGTCCGCAGGGCACACCCGCCGCGGACAGTCTCCTGAACCAGTCGTCCGCCGGGCGCTGTGCGAGCTTGGCGACCAGCAGCGGACGCAGTTGCTCGCGGTTGCGGGTGCGGGCCTCGTTGCCGGCGAACCGAGGGTCGTCGACCAGCTCGTCCAGGCCCAGTTCGACGCAGAGTCTGCGGAACTGGCCGTCGTTGCCCGCGATGACGATGAGGTCCTTGTCGGCCGTGGGCAGCGGTTCGTAGGGGAACAGGCTGGGATGTGCGTTGCCCATCCGGTGCGGGACGACCTCCCCGGCCACGTGGGCCGAGGTGTGGTTCACCAGTCCCGACAGTGCGGAGGAGAGGAGGTTGACCTCGACGTGCTGTCCGGCCCCGGTCGCGTTGCGGTGGTTGAGGGCGGCCAGGATCCCGATGGCGGCGTGCATGCCGGTCATGACGTCGAACACCGAGATCCCCGCCCGGTACGGCGGACCGTCCGCGTCCCCGGTCAGGCTCATGAGTCCGGACGCCGCCTGGACCAGCAGGTCGTAGCCGGGCAGGGACGCCCCGCCCGCCGTGCCGAACCCGCTGATCGACGTGTAGATCAGCCCGGGGTTGTCCGTGCGGACCGTGTCGTAGTCCAGGCCGAACCGGGCCAGACCGCCCGGCTTGAAGTTCTCGATCATGATGTCCGCACGCGAGACCAGTTCCTGGGCCAGGCGCAGATCCTCGGCGTTCTTGAGGTCCAGGGCGAGGGAGCGCTTGTTGCGGTTGACGCCGAGGTAATAGGTCGACACCCCGTCCCGGACCGGCGGCATCCAGGTGCGCGTGTCGTCGCCGGACGGCGATTCCACCTTGATCACCTCGGCGCCCAGGTCCGCCAGCAGCATGGTGGCGTACGGCCCGGCCAGGATGCGGGAGAAGTCGGCGATCAGCAGCCCGTCGAGGGCGCCGGCTGTGACGGTCATCGAGCGACACCTTTCACTGTGTCCGGCAGGCGGACCAATGTCCGCCAGTGTGGTTCCTCGGTCCGTCCACTGTCAATCACGAGAGGTGCCGGCGCGAGAAGCGGCGATACAGTGGCGGACGACCATCCGCTGGGCGTACGGAGGGACGAAAGATGCGCCGGGACACCGGCCC
Source organism: Streptomyces sp. NPDC050263 (assembly GCF_040655955.1). NCBI lineage: Bacteria > Bacillati > Actinomycetota > Actinomycetes > Kitasatosporales > Streptomycetaceae > Streptomyces > Streptomyces sp. NPDC050263. The sequence goes on from NZ_JBFAKW010000033.1 coordinate 50,734, forward strand.
CGACTTCATCGAGGCCCTCGCGCGAGGGCTCGACGTGCTGCGGGGCTTTCAGCCGGGCAGGCCGTGCATGACGCTGAGCGAGGTCGCCGCCGAGGCGCAGCTGGCCAGGCCCACGGCCCGCCGGATCCTCATCACGCTCCAGGAACTGGGGTACGTGCGCAGCGGCGAGGGCGGTTTCTCGCTGACGCCCCGGGTGCTGGAACTCGGGATGACCTACATCGGTTCGCAGAACATCTGGGAACTGGCGGAACCGCACCTGCGCGCCCTGGTGGCCCGTACCCGGGAGTCGTCCTCGATCGCGCAGCTCGACGGCTCCGACATCGTCTACGTCTGCCGGGTCGCCATGCCCAAACTGGTGACGCTGTCGGTGACCGTCGGCACCCGTTTCCCCGCCGCGCAGACCTCCCTCGGGAAAGTGCTCCTCGCGGCCCTCGACGAAGCCGAACTCGACCGCGTGCTCGCCCAGCCCGGCAGGTCGGGCATCGAGCCCCGGCACCGGCCGCAGCGCGAGGAACTCGACGAGATGCTGCGCGACGTACGGGCCAAGGGCTGGGCGGTCACCGACGAGGAACTCGCCCTCGGCATCCGGTCCGTCGCCGCGCCCATCCGCAACGGCCAGGGCCGGACGGTCGCGGCGGTGAACGTGAACGCCCACGCCGCCGAGACCTCGGTCGAGCACCTCCTGGAGCACCACCTCCCCCCGCTGCTCCGCACGGCCGGCGACATCAGCTCGGACTGGGCGGCATGGGAAGGGCGTCCCATCGCCATGCTCGCCCCCCGGGCCGGCTGAGACCAGATCCTTGTGAAACCCCTGATCGTCCTCGTGCACGGGGCCAACCACGACGGCTGGTGCTGGAGTCCGGTCCTGGAGCGGCTGGACCGGATCGGGGTCGCGGGCCGGGCGATCGATCTGCCGCTCACCTCCTTCGAGGAGGACACCGCCGCCGTGCGAGCGGCGGTCCGCGAAGCCGCGGGGGCACGGCCCGTGGTGCTCGTCGCGCACAGCTACGGCGGCCTCCCGGTGGCGGCCGGCGGGCACGAGGCGGACCGGCTGGTCTTCGTCGCGGCGCGGATGCCGCTGCCCGGAGAGTCGCCCGCGGAGCGCACACCCCGGTGGGGCCACCCGGAGTTCCGGGCGGCCTGGGACACGGACGACGACGGAGCCGTCGTCCTGCGTGCGGAGGCCCGCGAGGTGCTCTACTCGCACTCGCCGCCCGACCTGGCCGAGGCGGCGGCGCGGCGCTGGCGGCCGATGCGGAGCCGGGTGCCGCGGGCGCCGATCGCCCACCCCGCGTGGACGTCCGTGCCCACTGCCTACGTGGTCTGCGCGAAGGACCGCACGGTACGGGTCGAGGCCCAGCGCGCATGCGCGGCGCACGCGAGCGAGAGCGTCGAGATCGACTGCGACCATTCCCCCTTCTTCTCGGCCCCGGACCGGCTGACGGCGATTCTCGCCGAGCAGGCGACCGGTGGCTTCCCCGCCCTGCCGGGCTATTGACAGCGGGAAGAGCCTCGCGCGATCGTCGATCCGTGCCCGCCTGACGGACAGGTGTCCGAAGATTCCTCCGGTTCGGTCGACCGCCGCCGCCCGGAAGCGGGAGATCGCGAAGGAGAGTCAAAGATGACGCAGTCGACGCAGTCACTGCCGACGCGGCTTCACCACAACGCCTACGTCACGCGGGACCAGGAGGCGACCCGGGCGTTCTACGAGGACCTCATCGGGCTGCCGCTGGTCGCGACCTGGAAGGAGTCCGACGAGCTCTTCGGGGCCGTGCGCACCTACTGCCACACCTTCTACGGCCTCGGAGACGGCAGCGCGCTCGCCTTCTTCCAGTTCGCCGACCCCGCCGACCAGGAGGAGTTCGGCCCGCGGATGCCGCACTCGCCGTTCCAGCACATCGCCCTCAAGGTCACCGAGGAGGTCCAGAAGAACCTCGCCCAGCGCCTCGAGGACGCCGGCTGGAAGCCCGACGAGACCTATGTCCTGGAACACGGATACTGCCGCTCGCTCTACACCAGCGACCCGAACGGCCTCCTGCTCGAGTTCACCCTGGACGCCCCCGGCATCGAGGAGTCCGACGAGGAGCGGCGGCGCACCGCACGCGCCGAACTCAAGTCCTGGCTCGACGGCGACCACGTCAGCAACAACACCTACCGCTGAGCCGCCTTCCGGACGAGTTCGCAGATCTGCGCCTCCGTGGCGGCGGTCAGTTCCGTCAGGGCGTAGGCGGTGGGCCACAGGGCGCCCTCGTCGAGCTTCGCCTGGTCGCTGAAGCCGAGCGTGGCGTACCGGGTCTTGAACTTCTGCGCGCTCTGGAAGAAGCAGACGACCTTGCCGTCCCTGGCGTAGGCGGGCATCCCGTACCAGAGCTTCGGCGAGAGGTCCGGGGCGGCGGACCTGACGATCGCGTGGAGCCGCTCGGCGAGCACGCGGTCCGCGTCCGCCATCCCGGCGATCTTCGCGAGGACGTCGCCTTCCGCCTCGGCCTTGGCCGTGCGCGGGCTGCGGCGCGCGGACGTCTTCAACTCCTGCGCGTGCTCCTTCATCGCGTCGCGTTCCTCGGTCGTGAACCCGTCGAACTTCGTGGCGGGCGTGGCGGTGCTCCGGGCGGAATTCCGGGTGTTCGTCATGACAGATTCCCTCTGCTGTGAAGTGTGGTCAGGCCCTGTGAAGTGTGGTCAGGCCCTGTGACGTGTGGTCAGGCCCGGTGGAATGCGGTCAGGCGAGCCAGCGGCCGTCGCGCATCAGCTCGCGGCCCGGCAGTTCGTCCGCCTCGCGCCAGCTCTGGACGCGGCGCGGGGTGATCCGGAACCAGCGGTACGGCGTCGCCGATGCGCGCGGGTCGAAACCGGTGCGTGCGGCGAACCGGTCACCCGACTGCCGGGGCAGCGCGTCGATCTCCAGGACCTCGACCTCGCCCTCGATCATGGACACGTCGCGGGTGTGGCCCAGGCCCAGCCGAGTGGTCCGGCCGGCGGTCAGGTTCCTGCCGGTCGGGCTGCCGGCCGGGGTGGCGACCAACAGCGTCCCGCCGTCCCAGTCGAACGACAACGGCACGAGATACGGCACGCCGTCCGCCGAGGCGCTGGACACCCAGACGTCGACGTCATGGGTGAGCCGGTGCTCGGTGTCCCGGCGACGCACGGCGCGGGGGCGCGCCCGGGTGGACGAACCGGTCATGGTCACTCCTGTGGTCGTGGGTCCCGATCGACCCGGCGGCCGTGCCCTGCCGGGTCGATCGCCGTGGTCAGAGGCTCTCCCGGCCTGGGCACGGGCCGCCTCCGTGCCCACCACGGAAAGCGCCACGGATAATGACTCGGTGTCCAGTCCAGTGGTCCCAGGGGTGCCGGCGGTCTCGAGCCGGGAAGCCGAAGTGCTCGCGCTGCTCGGCGAACACCTCAGCAACGCGGAGATCTCCGCGCGGCTGTTCATCTCCGTGCGCACCGTCGAGTCACATGTCTCCGCACTGCTGCGCAAGTTGGGGGTGCCGGACCGGCGGGCGCTCTCCCGGCGCGCGGCCGAATCCACCCGCGCCGACCGGTCGCGCCCGGCACCCGCCCTCCCCGCGCCGCTGACCGCGTTCGTCGGCCGGGTCCGGGAGTGCGCGGAGCTGGCCGAGGCGGTGAAGACGCGCCGTCAGGTGACCGCCGTCGGTCCGGGCGGCGTGGGCAAGACACGACTCGCCTTGGCGGTGGCGGCGGAGGCGGCCGACGACTTCGCCGACGGCGTGTGGTTCGTCGACCTGGCCCCGATCACCGATCCCGGGCGGGTCGCAGCGGCGGTCGCGGCGGCCGCGGGCGTGGGCGAGCAGCCCGGTCGCGGCATCGACGAGGCGGTGCTCGCCGCACTGGCGGACCGCGAGGCGCTGCTGGTGCTGGACAACTGCGAGCAGATACGCGACGGGGTCGCGCCGTTCCTGGAACGGCTGCTGGTGGCCTGCCCGCGGCTGCGCGTGCTCGCGACCAGCCGGGCCCGGATGATGGTGCCGTTCGAGTGGGCCTTCCCCGTTCCGCCGCTGTCCTGGGCCGGCGGTGGCGACTCCGAGGCCGTGACCCTGTTCATGGAACGCGCGGCGGCGGCCGGCCCGCCCCCGGACCCGGCGCTGCGCGGCCGGATCGCGGCCGTGTGCGAACGCCTCGACGGCATGGCGCTGGCCATCGAACTGGCGGCGGCCCGCTGGCCCACGCTCGGACTGGACGGTCTCACGGCCGGCCTGTCCGACCAGCTGCGGATCCTCTCCGGCGGACCCCGCGCCGACGACAGACACCGGTCGGTGCGGGCCGCGCTGGACTGGAGCCATGACCTCCTCCAGCCGCGGGATCGGGCGCTGCTGCGCCGGATCTCGGTGTTCGTCATGCCGTTCACCGCTGACGCGGCCACGGTGGTGGCCGGCTTCGCCCCGCTGGAGCCGGCCGCGGTCACCGACGGACTCGGCAGACTCGCCGAACAGAGCCTGCTCACGGCGACACCGTCCGCCACCGGCACCCGGTACCAGGCGCTGGAGACCATCCGCCAGTACGGGACGCAGCGGCTCGACGCCGCCGGTGAGCTGACGGACGTCCGCTCTCGCCATGTCGGCTGGTGCCTGGCGGGAGCGTCCGCCCTCACGGGAGGTCAGGGCGCGGACTGGCGTCCACGGTTCGACGCGCTGGCGGAGGATCTCCGAGCAGCCCTCACCTGGGCCGCCGACCGGCCGGAACAGCGCGGGGACGCCCATCGCCTCGCCCTGGCCATGGGCGGGCTGACCTTCACCCGCAACCTGCTCGGCGAGGCCCAGCAACGCTTCGAACAGGCCGCCGCGCTCGCCGCCGAAACCGATGGGTCCGACGGGTCCGACGGATCCGCTGAAGCCGCGGCGCTGCGGGAGGCCGCCGGGGTGGCCGGTTGCCGCCGACTCGGCGACGACATGTTCCGCCTGCACCGGGCCGCCGCGGAGGCCGCCCGCCGAGCCGGCGACACCGCGGGGGCCGGCCGGGACCTCGCCGCCGCCGCGACCGTCGCGTACCGCTTCTCCAGCGAGTTCACACTGATCCCCACGGTGGACGAGGCGACCGCAGTGCTCACGGCAGCGCGCGAGCTGTTCGACGGCGACCGGGACGACGGTAGTGGCGACGGCGATCCGGCTGCCGAGGCGGCCGTCGCGCTGGCCGAGGCGGCGGTGATCGCGGACGCGTTCGGCGCGGTCCAGGGCGCCGCGGACAACACCGCGCACGAGACGGTCGAGTACGCCGAACGGGCCGTCGAACTCGCCCGGGGGACAGGCGACCCGGTGGCCGAGTCCGCCGCCCTCGACGCGCTCTCCGGCGCGCGGACCTGGGCCGGTGACTCCTTCGGCGCGGCGGCCGCCGCCCGGCGGCGGATCGACCTCCTGGCCTCGGTACCGCGCACCCCCGCCGGCACCCACGAGCGGATGGACGCCCTCGCCATGGCCGCCGGCACCGCCCTCGGCGTGGGTCGGTTGCCGCAGGCCCGCCGGTGGGGCAGGGAACTCGCCGACCAGCCGCTGTTCGCCGAGGTGGGCCACCACGCCACGTCCTGGCTCCTGGTCGCGGACGCGTTCGCGGGCCACGGCGACGCAGTACGCGCAGGCAGCGTGCGATTCCTCGACGCGTGGCAGCGGAGCGGTCGGCAGCGGTCGTTCTCGCTCGGCCCGGCCGCCGCGTCGGTCGCGATGATCCACGGCCTGCGCGGCGACCACGACTCCAGGGCCGCCTGGCTCGACGTCGTAGACCAGGCGGGCACCGCGGAGGAGCACCGCCACGGGTACGGCGCGGTCTTCGACACCCTGGTCCTGCTCCATCACGGGGACCCGGACGCGGCCCTGGAACGCGTCGCACCGGAGCCGGATCAGGTATGGAAGTGGGTCTCCTGGATCTGGCTGCACTGGTACGTGGCGCTCCGCGCGGAGGCTTCGGTGCTCGCCGGGCACCCGGACGCCCGCGACCGGGTCGACGCCGCCCGGAGTCTGGTCGCCGGCAACCCGGTCGCCACCGCCCAACTGGACCGTGCACAGGCCCTGTCGGACGGCGACCCGACGCGGCTGCTCACCGCGGCGACGGCATTCGAGGCGGCGGGCTGCCCCTACCAGTCGGCGCGCACGCTGCTGCTCGCCGGAGACGGCCACACCACCGCCGGCGCGACGGCACTCACCGACCTCGGCCTGTTCGGGACGGGCTGAAAGCTCGTCGGCGAAGTGCGAAGTGCGAAGTTCAAATGACCGCCCGCCTGCCGCGAGGTGTTCCCCGTCACCACGAGAAAGTAACACTTGTGCATTCGGATACAGGTGCGCAATATTGAGGAGGTGGAGTTCGATCTACCGAGCAGTCCCGAGGTGAGGGACCGCCGAGTGCGGCGGTCGCGGTCGGCCCTGTTGTCGGCGGCGGTGCGGCTGGTCGGCGAGCGCGGCACGACCGCGCTGTCGGCGACCGAACTGGCCGAGGCCGCGGACGTGAGCCGACGGGTGCTGTATCTGCATTTCGGGGACCGTGACGGGGTCCTGATCGCGGCCGCGGTGGAACTCGTGACGCGGGAACTGCTGCCGCAGTTGCCGGAAGATCTCGAGGACGCGCCCACCACGCTCGCGATGGCCCGTCACTTCGCCGAACACCGACCGTTCTATCGCGCGATGCTGACCGGGTCGTGCGCGTACGCCGCGACCAGAACGGTGCTCGGCCTGCTGCGCTCCTACGGCATCGCCGGCGCCCGGCGGCGGTTCGTCGATCTCGACGAACAGGCCGCCGCCGAGGTGGCGGATTTCCTGACCGGGGCCGGGGCGATGGCACTGACCGCCTGGCTGGTCGACGGGCCGGACCCGTTGGACCCGGCCGAATTCGCCGAGCGGCTCATGCGGGTCGAGTCCGTCATCACCGGCGCCCACCCCGGCCGGGCCCGCGCGCACACGGAGGACCCCGGATGAGAACACCCCCACTGGCCAGTCCGTTCACGCAGAAGATGCTGGGACTGCCGGCGCCGATCACCCGGGACCTCGTGGTCGCACGCGACCTGAAGGTCCCGATGCGGGACGGCGCAGTGCTGCTCGCCGACCACTGGGCACCACGCGCCGGCGGCGGCGAGGGCCTGCCGACCGCCCTGCTGCGCAGCCCCTACGGGCGCGGTGGGCCGATGGCGATGCAACTGGCCCGGCCACTGGCCGAACGCGGCTTTCAGGTGCTGCTCCAGAGCACCCGCGGCACGGCCGGCTCCGGCGGGGACTTCGACCCGTTGCGCCATGAACGGCTCGACGGTCTCGACACCGTCGACTGGGTGTGCAAGCAGCCGTGGTTCGACGGATCCATGGTGCTCAGCGGCCCCAGCTACCTCGGCTACACCCAGTGGGCGATGGCCGACGAGCTGCCCGCCCAGGTCAAGGCGATGATTCCGGCGGTCACCGAGTCGGCGCTGGGTCTGCCGCTCCTGCACAAGGACGGCTTCGGCCTGGAAGGGCTGTTCGGCTGGGGCGTGCTCGTCGAGCTGCAGCGACGGCGCTGGGCGACGGCCCGGGTCATGCTGGGCGCTCGCCGACGCCACCGCGCCGAACGGTCGCTGCCGCTGTCCGGCGCCGACCGGATCGCCCTGGGCCGCCGCTCCGACCTCATTCAGAACTTCCTGGCCCACGACTCCGACTCGCCGTTCTGGTCCGGCACCGACGTCAGCGACGGGGTCCCGGACGTGACCGTCCCCGCCAGCCTCGTCGGCGGCTGGTTCGACGTGTTCCTGCCCGGCCAACTGCGCGACTACGCCCGCCTCGAGGCCGCAGGCCGTGAACCCCGCCTCACGGTCGGCCCCTGGGCCCACGCAGACGCCCCCGTCATCAAGACCATGCTGGCCGAGACCCTGGAGTTCGGGCTGGCCCACGCCCGCGGCACCGCCCCCGCCGATCGGGCGCCGGTGCGGGTTTTCGTCATGGGCGCGCAGGAGTGGCGCGACCTTCCGGCCTGGCCCCCGCCGGGATACGCACCGCAGCAGTTCCACCTTCATTCCGCCGGCCGCCTGGCCCTCGATCCGCCGCCGGATTCGGCGCCGGACAGCTACCGCTACGATCCGGCCGACCCCACCCCGGCCGTCGGCGGGGTGCGGATGGTGATCGACGTCAAGACCGGACGGGTCGACAACACGGCACTGGAGGCCCGCCCCGACGTCGTCACCTACACCAGCGACACCCTCACCGACGACGTCGAGATGATCGGGGAGGTCGCCGCCGACATCTGGTTCCGCTCCAGCCTGCCGCACGCCGACGTGTTCGTCCGCGTCTGCGACGTCGACCCCGCGGGCCGTTCCACCAACATCTGCGACGGCCTCACCGGCGTCGACGGAGCCGACGAGCTCTCCCGGGTCACGGTCACGCTGTCCCCCACCGCCTACCGGTTCCGGTCCGGGCACCGCATCCGCGTCCAGCTCTCCAGTGGCGCGTTCCCCCAGTACAACCGCAACCTCGGCACCGGCGAGCCCCGGCTGACCGCCACCCGACTGGAAGCAGCGGACCAGCACATATTCCACGACCTTGAGCACCCCTCCACGGTCAGCCTGCCCATGCGAACGCACTGACCGATCTCCCCGCCCGAGCAGGAGAGCGGCCGCTCGAAAAGCGCTCCGGCACCGTCCCCGGCGAGAGCGCCGACGGCGTCGAGCGTGAACCGGCCGTCCTGATCGACGACTTGGCCGTCGAGGTCCCGGACTTCCGGGTCACCTGCGGGTCAGGCCTTGCTTCCCCTGAGACCGCTGCGCACGAGCCCGACCACCTCGTCCTCGGACAGGCCCAGTGCGTGTGCCTCGGACACCAGCGAACGCACCTGCTCCAGGAGGCGTGCCCGGGCCGGGGTGCCGGCGAGCACGACCGCGCCGCGCCCTCGGCGCAGTTCGATCAGCCCTTCGTCGCGCAGCCGTTGGTAGCCGCGGAGCACGGTGTGGAGGTTGACACCGAGCGACGCGGCGAGCGCGCGGGCCGACGGCAGCCGCTCGCCCGGCGCCACCTCGCCGTCGGCGATGGCCCGCCGGACCCGCGCGGCGATCTGGTCGCCGAGCGGTACGGGCGATCCGGTGTCGACGCGGAACAGCACGTCAGTGCGCCTTTCGCCGGGCGATCAGAGAGTTGAGCAGGGCGGCCGCGGTAGCCGCGTCGTCGACCGTGACGGCGAACTCGCGGCCGCCCGCGCGGCGCACGACGAGCGTCGGTCCGGAGCGCAGGATCACCCCCGAGGCGCCAGGGCGGATCCGGTATCCCCAGCCGCCGAAGTCGCCGAGGGCGTCGATGTCGCGGTGCGAGGCGTCGGTCATCGCCTCCAGCGGCACGCGGATCCGGGGCCAGGGCAGTCGGCCCGGCGTCACCGTCAGCCCCTGGCGGCCCACGGTGACGTACAACCGGGCGAAGCAGAGGCAGAGCAGGCCGCCCGCCAGGAGGGCGCAGGCGGCGGGCAGCGCGGTGAACGGAAGCAGGGCCAGGGCGGCCGCCGTCAGCACCAGGCCCAGAGCGCCGAGCGGCCAGGAGCCGGTGGCGTGCGCCCAGGCGGCGAGTTCGCCGTCGGCCAGCCCGAGGCGGGGGTGCTCTCCGGGAGGCGGGGGCGGATCCAGGGGAGACGGGAGGACGCGGGCGGCCAGTCGGCCCGCGCCGGCGCAGGCCACGCCCACCAGGAGCGCGATCGCCAGGTGCCACGGGGGGAGCCGGACCGCGGACACGTCGTCGTACCCGCCGTGGTTGACCAGCTGTACGGAGACGAAGAGCGAGCCCATGAGCCCGGCGGTGCCGTATCCGGCCACCAGGAGCCGGACGCTGCGGGTGGCCGCCCGGGCTTGCAGGACGGCCATGGTCCCGGCGACCACCGCGAGCAGCGCCGCGCTCGTCGCCAGGAACGCAACGCGCCCGCTGAATCCGTCCGCCTGCCCGGTGAGGGTGAAGTGCGTGGCCATCCGGTCGGGCAGGCGGCGGTACATCACGGTGAACAGGACGGCATTGACGGCCAGGGCGCCGAGACAGGGGAGGGCGGCGAGGATGGGACCGTGCGCGGAGCGCTTCATGGGACTCCCGGCAGTCACAGTTGTTAGCAACATGGTAGAACAACTGCGCTGCCGGGAGCCGGGGTTTCAGGAGAGCCAGTCGGTGTAGCGGGTGGGGGCGAGGTGGGCGTCCTTGTCGGTGAGGACGTCCCCCTTGATGACGGCGAACATGCCGGCGGCGGGGTCGGTGACGACCGTGCGCTTGTCACCCTTGTGGGTCAGGGTGATCCGGCCCAGTTCGTCCAGGGAGAAGACCTCGGGGCCGGCGATGTCGCGGATGCCGTTCAGCGGGGCGCCCGCGGCGACCTCCGCCACCGCGGCGGCCACGTCCTTGGCGGCGATCGGCTGGATCGGCGTGGCGGGCAGCCGGACGGTGTCGCCGTCGGCGGTCCAGGCCAGGACGGCGTCCATGAACTCCATGAACTGCGTGGCCCGGACGATCGAGTAGGGGATCGGCCCGGCCTTGAGGATGTCCTCCTGGAGGACCTTGGCCCGGTAGTAGTCCATCTCCGGCACCTGGTCCGCGCCGACGATCGAGAGGATGACGAAGTGGCCGACGCCGCCCTTCTGCGCCGCGGCCAGCAGGTTGTCCATCGAGGTCTGGAAGAAGGCCAGGGAGGCTTCGTCGAAGGTCGGTGAATTCGTCAGGTTGACGAGGACGTCGGCTCCTGCCGCCGCCTCGTCCAGCCCCTGGCCGCTGAGGATGTCGACTCCGGTGGACTTCGAGTGCGGTACCGCCTGGTGCCCGGCGGCGTCGAGATCTCTGACGACCTGGGACCCGATCAGCCCGGTGCCGCCGATGACCGCAAACTTCATGGCATGCCTTTCATTTGCGCTTTGTGCCTCATGCTGTATATGAACCACCATGTGGGCGCAGATCGGATCGCGCCACATGGAGCACCGGTTCCGGCTGACGGCGGAAGCGGTCAGACGCAGTCGACGAATGTGACCGTCTCGTCGAGCGGCGCGCGGCCCGTGCGGGGGTGGGCCACCGTGACGTCCTCGAATCCGATGGACATGCCGCAGAAGAGGATGAGCTCCTCCGGCGGTGACAGGGTCTCCGCGACGCTCCTGTGGAACTTCGCCCATGCCATCTGCGTGCAGCTGTGCAGCCCTTCGGCGCGCAGCAGCAGCATGACGGTCTGCAAATACATGCCGACATCGGCCCACTGGGCGGGGCCCATGTCGCGGTCGATGTAGCAGAAGAGGGCGGCGGGCGCGCCGAAGCACTGCCAGTTCGCGGAAGCGGCTCTCTGGCGCGCCTCCAGATCCCCGCGAGCAATGCCGAGTGAGCCGTAGCGCTCCTCGCCGAAGGCGGATCGGCGCTCGTGGTACGGGGATTTCAGCACCGGCGGGTACTGCTGGTACTCCGGTTCGTCCCAGGCGTCGCCCGAGGCCAAGCGCTCGCCTGCGCGCTTCTTGAGTTCGGTCAGCGGCTCGCCGGTCAGCATGTAGGCGTGCCACGGCTGGATGTTCGATGCGGATGGCGCCCATGCCGCGGTGGACAGCACGCGCTCAAGTACCGCTCTGGGGATGGGTCGGTCGGTGAATCCGCGCACTGCCCGTCGGCTCGTGACCGCCTCACAGACGTCCAAGTTCGTCTGCCTCCCTGTCTGTTCGTCGCGCTGGCTTCATTACACTCGCAACGGTATCATTCGATACTGTCGTGATCGCAACCGTCACTCGGTGCGAACACCCACCCCACAGCCCCTGGTTGCCGCCGCGGGCGCAGTCGTTTGGAGAATGTCCATGGCCGTGCTTTTGCACATCGATTCGTCCGTGTTTCCCGGTGAGGCGTCTTCGTCCCGTTCCGTCGCGGCCGCCTTCCGCAAGGCGTGGCAGGAGCAGCACCCGGACGGCACGGTGATCCACCGCGACCTCGACGCCGACCCGGTCCCGCACATCAGCGCCGCCTCCCACGCCGCGGGCTTCGCCGACCCCGCCACGCACACTCCGGAGCAGGCAGCCGTGTTCGCCGCGCGCGTGAAGCTCATCGAGGAGCTGGAGCAGGCGGACGCCATCCTGATCGGCGCCCCGATGTACAACTTCACGATCCCGTCGACCCTCAAGGCATGGCTGGACAACGTGATCCTGCTCGGCCGCACCTCGGGCGAGAACCCCTCCGCGAAGGGCACCCCGGTCACCGTCGTCGCCAGCCGCGGCGGCTCCTACGCGCCGGGCACGCCGCGCGAGGGCTACGAGTACGTGCAGAACTTCATGGAGGCCGTCCTGCACGGTCTGCTCGGCCTGGACGTCCACTTCATCGTCCCGGAACTCACGCTGGCCCCCCGCAACGCGGCCATGTCCGAACTGGTCCCGCTCTACGAGGCCTCGCGCAAGCGGGCCCTCGAGGACGCGGCCACCAAGGCCAAGGAGCTCGCGGAGCGCATCACCGCGTAACTTCCGGACGGCAGACGCCGTGTGACGCCCTGTCTCCTCGGGGCGTCACACGGCGTCCTCGTCGCCTGTGTCGACTCCGCCTGTGCGGCGGGTGATGGTGCTGCGGACGTGCTTACGCCTCGTCACCTGCGGGATGGGCGATCCGGGTCAGCAGATCCGTCAGCCGCTCGGGCTCGCCCGGGCTCAGCGCGGCAGTCAGTCGCTCGGCCAGCGGCGCCGCGGCCACGTGAGCCGCGTCGAAGAGCTCGATGCCCTGCGGCGTGATCTCCACGGCGCGCACCCTGCGGTCCCCCGGAACGGCCTTGCGTACGGCCAGCCCCTTGCGCTCCAGGTCGTCGACGACCCGCATGATGCCCGCCTTGTCGGAGCCTGTCGCCGCCGTCAGGTCCCGCTGTACCGTGGGCCCGGAGTCGACCAGCACGATCAGCACGGCGAAGTGCCGCAACTCGATGCCGAGCGGCCGCAGCGCCTCCGTCATCACCGTGGCCGCCTGCCAGTGCGCCCGACGCAGCAGCAGGCCGAGAGCGAAGGGCGATTCGTCCCCGGGGCGGTCGGTCGCACGCACGGCGCTGGATCGGTGCGGAACATCGGCGGTCATGAAGCCACAGTACCGTCGCCCATTCACTCGATACGGTATCAATTGAAACTAAATGCGCGACACGCTGCCCTGCGGCTCAGCGGGTGTCAGCCCAGGACGACCGTGCCCGCATGGACGTTGCGCATGGCGCGCTCGACACTCTCCCGCTTCTCGCCGACCGGAGCCACGTAGTCCATCACACCGCGCGCGGCATCCTCTCCGAGCGTTCGGGTGATCACCCACGTGGCCAGATACTGCGAGGCCAGGCAGCCGCCCGCCGTGGCGATGTTCCCCTCGGCGTAGAACGGAGCGTCCAGCACGGTGACGCCGGCGGCTTCGACGAAAGGTCGGCTCGTCATGTCCGTGCAGGCGGGCATGTCACCCAGCAGACCGAGCCGCGCGAGCACCAGCGCGCCGGAACACTGCGAACCGATCAGCTGTCGCGCAGGGTCGAGCGACACCATGGACAGCAGTCGGTCGTCGGCGACGACGTCGCGCGTCTTCACCCCGCTGCCGATCAGCACGACGTCCGCCTCGGGCACGAAATCCATCGGGCGCTGCCCGGTCACCTCGACGCCGTTCATCGACGTGACCACCGGCGTCGGCGTCGTGACGAAAGCTTCCAGGCCGTCCCTGCGGCACCGGTTGATCAGCGCGGACGCGATGAAACTGTCGAGTTCGTTGAACCCGTCGAAGGTGACCACGGCTACCTGCATCACAGCTCCCCTTGTCTCTCGACTTCGGAGCTCGAGCGTAATGGTGCCCCTCCTCGTTCGGGGCCACGTCACGGCAGACTCTCTGTCGACTGCGGGGCCGCCCGGTAGATCGGTGGGGCGCCGCGGTCGGATCTGTCACCCTTCTCGGATGGGTGCATCGGGCGCAGTGGCCGACAGGGTCGCCGGCGGGGCAACCTTGGAGTTCCGGCCCGTGGGCTCCTCGACGGTGCCGCTGATACGCAGTCGTCAGCGGGTGTCGTCGCTCCGGTCGACCCGTCGAAAGTCGAGGTCGGGGACATCGTCCTCGCCCGTGTCGCCGGGACGGTGTATCTGCATCTGGCGTCGTCCGTGGACCGGGCCCGCAAGCGGGTGCAGATCAGCGGCAACCGGGGGCGGATCAACGGCTGGACCAGCCACGATCGTGTCTTCGGGATCTGCGTGGCGGTCGAGGGCGTTCCCCGGGCGGGCGCCGCGGCCAAGGTTCTCGCCGCCGACCCCGCCCGACCTGCCGCCGAGTAGCATGACCGGGTGAACACCTACTGGCACGTCGTTCTGCCGCCGCTCCGCGCCTGACCGGGCGCGGACACCGACGGTTTGATTCCCGGCCCCGACCGACCGGCAAGGCGGTCAGGGCCCGCTGTTGTCGTGCGCCCGTTTCGGATCGAGTCCCAGACGCATTCGACGACGGAAGATCACGACTGTGCCGAACCGCACGACCCCTCTGACTCCCACGCGCCCGGCCACCCTCGGCGCGCGCCCCTCTCGCACCCGCCTCCTCGGCGGCCCCACCCCCATCCTCGTCGCGGCCGTGCTGTGGGGGACGACCGGCACCGCCAGTTCGCTGGCACCGGCCGGCGCACCGGCGGCGGGCATCGGCTGCGCCGGTCTCACCCTCGGCGGCATCCTGCTGTTCCTCACCTCCCGCGGCGCGCGCTCACTGCCCGCCGCCTGCACGCGCTCCGAGCGGTGGCTGCTCGTCCTCGGCGCGCCGGCGGTGGCCGGCTATCCGGTCACGTTCTACCCGGCGGTGGCCCGCACGGGCGTGGCGGTCGCCACCGTGATCGCGCTGGGCAGCGCGCCCGTCTTCGCCGGACTGCTGTCCTGGATCACCGGACAGGCACGGCCGACCGCACGCTGGACCGGCGCCACCGCGGCCGCCGTACTGGGCTGCACCCTTCTCGTCCTGGGCCCCCGGTTCGCGGGACACACCACGCCCGTCGACATGACAGGCGTCGCGCTCGCCGCCTGCGCCGGGCTGTCGTACGCCGCCTACTTGCTGATCGGCGGCAGGCTCATCACCCACGGGCACGCTTCGGACGCGGTGATGGGCGTGCTGTTCGGCGCGGCCGGGCTGATCGTTCTGCCGCTCGTCCTGTCCGTCGACGTGCACTGGCTCGCCGCCGCCCGGGGCGCCGCAGTGGCTGTGTATCTCGCACTGTTCACCGTCTGCCTGGCCTACCGCCTCTTCGGGCACGGACTGCGCCGCACTCCGGCGTCGACGGCCGCCTCACTGACCCTGGCCGAGCCCGCCGTCGCGGCGGTCCTGGGCGTCACCGTCCTCGATGAGCGCCTGCCGGTTGCCTCCTGGTGCGGGCTGGCCGTCCTCGCCCTGAGCCTGCTCCTCCTGACCGTGCCGGTCGGAGCGGGCCGCCGGAACCGGTAGGGCAGTCCGTCGGTAAGGTGCTCGGGTGTTCAATCGGCTTGAGATCAGCGCGCTGCCACCGGGTCCTCGGTGGGCTGCCCAGCTGCGGTTCCGGGTCGACGGCGAGGAAGTGGTGGGGAAGGCGGTCGGCGAGGGAGGCCGTGGCCCGTTCACGGACGAAGCGCTGCCCGCCGATGGCCACAGCCCTCTCTCGGCGGTCGGCGAAGGCCGGCGCGTGGTGCTGGGAGAGCCCGAGTGCACGGGTGGGTGCTGCGGTTTTGTGTCGGTGTTCGTGCAGCGCCACGGTGGCGTCGTGGAATGGTCCGACTGGCAGGTGCCCGACGGCGAGGTGCGGCCCCCGGCGTACCACTTCGACGCCGATCGGTACGACGCCGAAGTGGCCCGAGCACGGGCATCGGCGGAGGGCCTGCGGGCATCGTCTTGACCTGAAGTGCGATTGAGCTTCTAGCGTTCGCGTCGGTCGATCGGCCGACGACGGGAGAACGCGCGCATGATCCTCGTGACCGGAGCCACCGGGAACATCGGAACCGCACTGTTGAAAGAACTGCACGCCCGGGGCGTCGGACCGCTGAGAGGGTTCACCCGGGACATCGCACGGGCCGCCTTCCCCGAAGGGGTCGAAGCCGCTGAAGGCGACCTGGCGGAGCCGGCGTCCCTGGCGTCGGCGCTCGACGGGGTGCGCTCGCTGTTCCTCGTCTCGCGCCTGGGCCCGGACGCCGACGTCCTCGAGGCCGCCCGGCGGGCGGGTGCCGAGCACGTGGTGCTGGTGTCGTCCATCACCGCCCAGACCCATCCGCGTCTCGGCCCCGCCGCCGAGAACCTGGCGGTCGAGCGGCTGCTCAAGGACAGCGGTATGGCCTGGACGATCCTGCGGCCGACGCAGTTCGCCTCGAACGCCCTGCTGTGGGCGGGGCCGATCCGAGACCGCGGGACGGTCCGTGCGCCCTACGCGGACATCGGACTTCCCACGATCCACCCCGCGGACATCGCGTCCGTGGCGCGGACGGCACTGGCCGACTCCCGCCATCGGGGGCGGACGTATGCCCTGACCGGCCCGGAGCGGGTGACGCCCCGGCAGCAGGTCGGGGCCATCGCGGCGGCACTGGGGCGGGAGGTGCCTTTCGCCGAGATCAGCCGCCGTGAGGCGCACGTTCAGATGGCGGCGGTCTTCGGCGCCGAGGCCGCGGACGCGGTGCTCGACGTCACCGGCGGGGACGTCAACGAGGAGCTGCTGACGGTGCGCGACACGGTCGCACAGCTCACCGGCACCCCGGCCAGGCCGTTCCGCCAGTGGGCCGCGGAGCAGGTCGGCGCCTTCCGCTGAGACGCCGACCTGCTCAGCACCGGCCCTTCGACACAACCGGTGTTCACACTGATGAACATTGCTCACGTGGGTGTACATCGTCGTTCTCCCTGTGCGACGCTCGGTCGACTCCTTTCTCAACTCCTTTCTCCTGCTGGTCAGTTGGAGGCGTAGGCATGAGTGTTTCCCGACGTGCTGTGCTGGCGACCGCGGCAGTCGCCGGTGTCTCCTCGACGCCGGCGGTGGGTGCGGCCGACGACCGGATCCCGGCGCCGACCCTGCGTACGCTCCGCGCGGCGGCCGATTACGCCGTCGAAAAGGTCCGCGTCGTCGCGCCGGGCGTGACCGCGTTCCCCGTCGGCACGAAGTTCGAGAAGTGGGTCTACTCGCAGAACGGCGACTGGGTCGGCGGGTTCTGGCCGGGGACGCTGTGGATGGCGTGGCTCCACACCGAGGACGAGGCGTTTCGCACCTGGGCGCTGGCGTCGGCGGAGAAACTGGCCCCGCGTCAGTACGACACCGGCACGCACGACCTCGGCTTCCTCTTCTACCCCTCGTGGGTCACCGCCTGGCGACTGACGGGCGACGACGTGTGGCGGGCGGGCGCGATACGGGCCGCCGACTCCCTGATCCAGCGGTACAACCCGCGCGGACGCTTCATCCGCGCGTGGGGCGCGCTGACCGATCAGCGCAACGCCGGCCGGGTCATCATCGACACGATGATGAACCTCGACCTGCTCGCGTTCGCGAGCCGGCAGACCGGCGACGCGAAGTATCTGGACATCGCCGTGGAGCACACGAGGACCGCCCGGCGCGTGTTCCCGCGCCCGGACGGATCGACCCCGCACGTCTTCGACTTCGACCCGGAGAGCGGCACGCCGATCGGGCCGAACACCGTGCAGGGCTACAGCCCTGCCTCCTGCTGGTCGCGCGGACAGGCGTGGGGAGTGTACGGATTCACGACGATGTACCGGCGGACCGGGAACGCGGAGTTCCTGGCCACCGCACGCGGCCTCGCGGACTTCGCGGTGCGATCCCTGACCCCGGACCATGTTCCGGTCTGGGACTACCGGGCGCCGCAACAGCCCCACGACATCAAGGACGCGTCGGCCGGTGCGATCATGGCCTGCGGTCTGCTCGACCTGGCCGCGGCCACCGGCCGACGCTCGTACCGTGAGGTCGCGTTACGACTGCTCACCGCGCTGGCGGAGACCTGCCTGACGACGAACTCCGCCCGTGCGGACGCGGTCGTGGCCCGCTGTACGCGCAACCGGCCGAACGAGGACGGGATCGAGATCTCCCTTCCCTACGCCGACTACTACCTCCTCGAGGGCATCCTGCGCGTGCTCCGGCCGCAGGACGTCGACCGGGCGATCGACCTGTCCGCCGTCTGAAGGCTTCAGCCCGCGATGGAGTCCAGTTGCTCCGCCGCCGGACGCAGGGCCCACAGGTCACCGCCCGGCGGCGCCTCCAGCAACGGAACGGCCCTGCGCGCCCGTGCGTCCCCGGCATCGGCGGCCGCGTGGACGACGTCGGTCGCCGCGTACCGGTGGAATTCGAGCTCCTGATGCGGCCAGGCGACGGATGCCGTCGCGGCGGGCAACAGGTAGTCGACCGCCTTGAACAGGCTCTGGCCGTCCGGACCCCGGTACGCCCACAGATTCACGCCGACGTGCCGGCCGATGGCCGCGAGCCGCGTGTAGGCCACCAGGTCGAAGGTCGAGTAGTGCCAGCTCCTGGTCCGTGTCAGCTCCTGCGGCTGGCTGCCGTCGGCCGCGATCTGCGGCGCGATGCGCCCGGTCCGGGCGGTCAGGATCGTTCGCCGGGCCAGTTCCTCGTCGCCGGTCGCATAGGCCAGGCCGGCGAGCTGCATGTCGTAGAAGGTGCCGTGGTTGTTGGTCGCGGCGGCCTCCGCCTTGCCGAAGTCGCTGTTCCTGAGCCAGCCGAGGAAGTCGGTGTTCCACTGCTTCATGCGGCCGCGGTCCGTCCTGGTCCAGCCCGGGGCGCCGGTGTCGAGCAGGGCGAGCGCGTCGAGGACGCTGGTGAAGGACTGCGAGAAGTCGATGACGCCGATGGCGCGACCGTCGTACTTGCAGGGGATGAACTGCGCATGGTCGAGGTTCGGGTTCATCCTCGTGGCCGGATCGAGGAACCAGGTCCGCAGTATCTGCCCGGCTTTCTCGGCGTACCGCCTCTTGCCGGTGTAGTACCAGGCGAGGGAGAGGTCGTACGCGGAGTCGAAGGTCTTCTCGACGTCCTGGCGGTCGGTGCCGGAGTCGACCTCGGGGTTGCGCTCGCCGTCGCGTTGCACATACGGACAGCCCCAGGGATTGTCGGCGGTGGGGGGCTTGGAGGGCCACCAGTAGGGCGCCTGGCTGAGGTAGTCGTGGACGTCGCCGCCGGGTGCGGGCCTGGGCTTGTCGACGACCGTCCAGGGGCCCTGATCCAGCCACCGGTCGGCGCGGGCCGTCAACAACCCTACGGCCCTGCGCAGTCGAGGGTCGCCGCGGTCGAGACGGAGTTTGGTCTGCTGCACGCGGGCGCCGTCCAGCACGGCGGTGTGCGGGACCCTGGGCGGCGGATGCGCCGTCACCCGCGCCGAGGCGGTGGGGACGGCCCCGGCGAACGCGGCCAGGGCCACCAGGAGGACGCCGAGGCGTGATCGTACGCTCATCGATCCACTCCGTTCAGGTAGGTGAACGAACCCCGCTCGTCGTCCACTGCCAGGCGCCCCAGCTCGCGCTGCGCCGCGTACAGGTTCCGCGGCCGAACCGCCCGCGGGCTGCCGTACAGCTCCAGGCGCGCATGCAGCTCACCCGTGAAGTCGGGGACGTCGATCTGGTCGAACTCCCTGACCTCGTCGATGCCGACGGTGGCGGAGTACGGCGCCAGGTCGTCGATCCTGACCAGGCCCGCCCGCGCGTTGGTGACCCGGATGTTCCAGTGCGTGAAGCGAGCCCCGAACAGGGGGCCGGCGCTCGCGTCACCGCCGTGGCGGCCGTTGTTGTTCACGGTGATGTCGGTGCGGACATTGGCGAAGGGCAGGCCGCGGTGGCTGTCGAAGGTGCCCATCCGCATGTCGCCGCGGGACCAGACGTTGTACGAGGACAGCCCCTCGACGTTGATGCCGTGCAGTTGGGTGTTGGCGGGCGCGGGGCTGGTGCGTTCCTCGATCGCGAAGTCCTCGACCAGGTTGTCGTGCGAGCCCTCGCGGCAGAAGTAGGGGTGGTGGGAACCGCGGCCGGTGACACGTGTACGCCGCAGGGTGCACGCGGAGGCGGCCACCAGGCCGAAGCCGTTGTCGACGTGGCGGACCGTCACGTCGTCCACCCAGCAGTCGTACGCGCACTGGAGGACGACCCCGTTGTGGCCCTTGTCGAGCAGATGCGGCTGCTGTGGGGTCTCCACCGCCTCCAGCGTCAGTCCCTCCACCCCCGCGCCTGTCAACTCCGGTACATGTGTGGTGAGTCGGGGGCTCCACTCCGGGCGTACGTCGAGCGGGAGCGGGCGTTCGAGGGTGACCCTGCGGCCGTGGATCCGGGCGATGCGGACGGGCCATTCGTAGGGGACGTACGACGTCAGCTTCGTCTTGTCGTCCCAGGAATAGGCCTCCGGTCCCGGGCCGCCGCCGCACATGTGCTCGAGGAGCGTGTGGTCCGCGTCGTCGGCGAGGCGGAGGAGGACCAGGGCGTTGGGGCGCAGCGACGAAGCGTCCGTCACCGTGATCGTCCATGAGCCGCGCCGCGCCGGTGGGACCGAGGTGAGGGGACGCCACTCGTCGCGCCGGTTGCCCGTCCAGCCCTCGAAAGGCCAGGCCTTCGCCCTGATCGCGGCGGTGAGAGAGGTCCAGCGGGCCTTGGGAGCCAGCCAGATCAGGCCGCCCGCCCACGACCAGCCCGACTTGTCGCCGCCGTAGCGGGAGCCGTACGGCCCGATCAGCTCGGTGAGGTTCTTCGTCGCGTAGAGCGTGGTGCGGCCGCTGCCGGCGCCCTTGAGGATCACGTTCGAGCGGTCGACGCGGATCACGTCGTCGATCCGGAACGTGCCCGGCGGGATGGTGACCGTGCCACCGCCGGCCCTGCCGGCAGCGGCGATGGCACGGTTGATCGCGGGGGCGGAGTCGGTCGCGCCGCCTGCCACGGCGCCGAAATCGCGTACGTCGGCGACGACGGGGCGGCGGGGGAGGCGGACCGCCCCGCCGCGGCAGCCGGCCCGGCCGACGTACGGGATCTGCGGGTGGGTGAAGGGTGTGCGCCTGAACTCCCGCCAGACAGCCGGGGTTTCGACCGCCGCGGCACCCGGGTCGACCGCCGCCGCGGTGCCGGCGCCGGCCGCCACCGCGATGGCGCTTCCCAGCAAGGCTCGTCTAGTCATGCTCATGACATTCTGACCGCCCGTGGCGGCCGTGTGCGCGTCTCTCATGCCCGTTCGCCCTTCCCATGCGTTTCATGGATGTGAACGACGTTCATATGTGCGTTGATCGGTGAGCATGCCACGACGTCGTTGAGTGCGAAAGGGGTCACGCAGCGTTTATCGCCTGGACCGAGGGCTCCGGTGCCGGGGGAGCGCGGAGGAAAACCGATCGTCTCCGGGGCGTCGGCGGCCGTACGGTACGCGGGTTGTCGTGACGGAGAGGCGGTTCGGTGGACGTGACACCCGGCGCAAAGACGCGGGAGCAGTTGGCGGACGCGGCGCGGGCCGCGCTGGGCGGCGGGCGGCGGCTGGAGGCGGTCGAGCGGATCGCGGGCGGCACCAAGAAGGGCGTGTACCGCCTGGTCATGGACGACGCGACGACGGCGATCGCCTACCTGTGGGACGACGCCGAGAACTACTGGCCGGCGGCCGAGGAGGACGACGACCTCACCGACCCCTTCTCGCCCGGTCTCGGCCTCGACCTGTTCGAGGCCGCGCACGCACGGCTGCACGCGCTCGGGGTCCATGTCCCGGCGATCCGTCTCGTCGACCGCGACGGCGCTCACTGCCCGGCCGACCTCGCGATCGTCGAGGATCTCCCGGGCGAGACCTTGGAGCGACTTCTCGCGCGCGCCCCCCGCACGGCCGCGCCGGTCATGGCCCGGCTCGGGGAGGCGCTCGATGCGATGCGGCGGCACCGTGCGCCCACGTACGGCAAGGTGGCCGTCGTCGACGGGGGAGGCGCATCACGCGGGACGTCGTGCGAGGGAGTCGTCCTGGACCGTGCGCTGCGGGACCTTGCCGAAGCGGCGTCGCGTGACCCGCGGATCGCCGGAGCCCGCGACCGGCTGGAAGAGCGACTGTCGAGTCTCGCGGCGGCGGTGCGCCCTCGCGCGCAGTACGCGGTCGTGCACGGCGAACTGGGCCCCGACCACGTACGGGTGGACGCGTCCGGCGACCCCGTGGTGATCGACATCGAGGGCACGATGTACTTCGACGTCGAGTGGGAGCACGTCTTCCTGCGGATCCGCCTGCACGACGCCTACCGGCCGCTGGAGGCGGACGGCCTGGACGAGGACCGCCTCGCGCTCTACCTGCTGGCCCAGCGACTCTCCCTGACGGCGGGTCCATTGCGGCTGCTCGACGGGGGCTTCCCCGACCGGGCGTTCATGGCGGGCATCGCCGAACACAATCTGAAGCAGGCGTTGGGACTGGTCCGCGACTGAACGCGCCGGGGATTGCCGCCGCCCTCCTCTTTCGGTCATGTACACACGCGCATTTCGTCATGTTCATGATGGTCATGCGCGGTCGGTCCAGACTGCAGGTGCACGACTCGCCCGGCAACCGCCACAGAAGGAGTTCCTGTGCCGAACGACAGCCGAGTCACGCGTCGCCTGAGTCTGAAGACCGCTATCGTCGCGGCGATGGCCCTCCCCCTGCCCCGTACCGCCCCGACCGCCGAACCCACCGCCGCGGCGGCGGAAATCGCCGGTCCCCGTCTCGACGTCATGTCCTTCAACCTGCGGTTCGCGAGCACCCTCCTGCCCAACAGCTGGGCCGTGCGCAGGCCGGTGATGCGCGAACTGCTGCGGCAGCGGGCGCCCCACGTCATCGGCACCCAGGAAGGACTCCATCAGCAACTCCTCGACATCGCGGCCGACCTCGGAACGAACTACCGCTGGATCGGCACCGGACGCGCGGGCGGCACCCGCGACGAGTTCATGGCCGTCTTCTACGACACCCGCCGCCTCGCGCCGGTCGAGTACGCCCACTTCTGGCTCTCCGACACTCCGGAGGTGGCCGGCTCGAACACCTGGGGCGGCGGCTCCATCCGTATGGTCACCTGGGTCCGGTTCCGCGATCTGCAGGACGGCGACCGGCAGTTCTACGTCCTGAACACCCACCTCGACAACCTCAGCCAGTACGCGCGCGAGCGTTCCGCGTCCCTGATCGCCCAGCGGATCGCCGGGTTCGACCAGTCCCTGCCCGTCGTCGTCACCGGCGACTTCAACGTGGCGGCCCACAAGAACAAGGTCTACGACACGATGCTCGGGGCCGCACTGGTCGACACCTGGGACGCGGCGGCCGAGCGCAGCGCCCTCTACGCGACCTTCCACGGCTACCTGCCGCTGACGCCCGGCGGTGACCGGATCGACTGGATCCTGGCCACGCCGGAGGTCACGGTGCACCGGGCCTCGATCGACACCTTCGCCCTGAACGGGCAGTTCCCCAGCGACCATCTGCCCGTACAGGCCGCGCTGACCCTGGGCTGACACCACCGCAGCACCCGCCCCGGCCGCAGTCCCCTCCCTTCAGGGAGGGGAGCATTCAAACGACGATGCACGTCATGGCCGCCCACAGCAGGGGTGAGTGCTCGATCCGGCCGTCGGTGCGCCAGCGGTCGAGCTGTTCGCGCTGCCAGCGCCCGAGCCGCCGCACGGGGTCAGGGTCCTCATGGGCGTCGTCGACGGCGATGATCGCCTCCGACAGCGGGCGCACGGACTCGGGCAGACCGGCCAGCCGGTGGAACGCGAAGCTGGTCGGCAGCACCCAGCGGGTGGCGGTGACCAGCTCGGCGCCGTTGTGGATCATCGCCGTGGCCAGGCCGAACGACTCGGCGAACCGCAGATCGCCACCGCTCTCACAGCCGATCAGGGCGACCCGCGGCGGCGCGGGCCAGATCCGCGCACCCGGCTCACCGTCGGCCCGCAGAGGCAGTGTGCCCAGCAGGAGGTCCTTGGCCGACAGCGGCCGATGCGCGCGGACCGCCTCGGCCAGGCCCACGGTCTCCGGACCGCAGGACAGATGCAGCGTGCCGTCCTCGCTCTGCCCGCCCTCGACCGGAGCGCCGCTCACATGCCCGACGTACATCAGTCGGCGTGCCCCCTTGCGGAGCACGCCGCTCAGCCAGTCCCGGTCCAGGTCGGTGCGGCGGAACGCCTCCGCCGGGCCGGCGAGAGACGGCTCGACGGCGCCCGCGTCGAGGCGGCTTCGGACCAGCGCCAGCAGCTCCGGATCCGAGCCGGGCGGCCCCAGGACCGAGCCCAGCGGGGAGTCGGCGCGGAATCCGGGCACCCGGGGGTCGAGGACGAGCACGACCGGGCCGGTGTCCCGCGCCGGCCCTTCAGGAGCGCGCCGCGCCGTGTCCTGCCGTCGCAACGACGTCGGCGCGGTGGTCACCACGTCCGCCAGCTCGATGAGCCGGGTGCCGGCGTCGTCGACGGCCAGCAGTTCCCAGGGGACCTGAGCGACCCGGGGCGACGGCTGGATGCGGACCAGCGGGCGGCCCGCGCGCTCCGACACCTGGCGGATCTGCGCCGTCAGCCCCTCCGGCCACAGCGCCTCGGCCAGCGCCCGCGCGAGCTGCCGCTCGGCGCGGTGATCGGCCAGCGCGCCCGACGCGAACGCACGCCGCATCCCCGCCGTTCCCTCGCCCGAGCCGGGGAGCGCCTCGGTCAACTCGCGTACCGCACGGTCGACTTCGGCGGCGAGGCCGTGTCCGGTGCCGAACCCCTGGGCGCCGCCGGCCCATGTCCACGTCATGAACAGGTCACCGGCGTCGGCCAGCCGGATCTGGACCACGGGGCGGGCGGTCAGCTGGTCGGTGATCCAGAACGGCACCTCCGCCTCGTCCACGATCCGCCGGCGATAGCGGAACTCGGCCGCCGCGATGAACTCCTGGAGCGCGACGCGGCCGGACTCCGCCGACATCCGCACCTTCGGCGGCGGCGCGACCCGCAGCCCGGCGGAGGCGGCGGCCTCGGCGGCCACACCCCCGAGGGCCGTCGGCCCGCCGTCGCCGTACGTCTTCATGCCCGCGTCCGGGAAGGCCGACGGCCCGTCGTGCCCGTAGCCGGGGCCCGGCCCTGGACCCAGTGCCAGCGCCGCGCCCGCGCACCGGTGTTCCACCAGCTCGAAGAGGAGCCCCTGGTCCTGGCGGCGCACGGCGAGACGGAACGCCAACTGCATGGCCCTGTCCGCCAGTCGCAGCCACTGGGTGCGGGCGTGGGCGGTGACGAAGTCATGGCGGGCCGCCGCCAGCGCCAGAGCGGCGGGCAGGGCGAGGGAGAGCGCGGTGTCGATGGACCGTGTCTCGTGCGGGCCGTGGTCCGTCCGGTTCAGGTTGTCCTCAAGGGTGCTCGCGAGCATGAGGTCGACCTGGGCGCACCGCTCGTGGATCTCCCGCGCCCGGTAGACGTCACGGGCCCCCTGGGCCAGCCGCTTCATCTCCTCGATGTCGCCCCGATCGTACGCGTGTTGGGCGCTCAGCAGCATGGTGTCGGCGGCGGCCACCGAGGCGCCGAGCCGCTCGAACCGATCCAGGCTCGCCGCCGCGAGGTCGTGCGCGCCGACGGTGTCGCCGCGCAGGCCGGCGAGATGGCTGCGGGCCTGCTCGCAGACCGCCAGATCACCGAACCGCCGCTGCTCCTCGAAGAACGCGGACGCCTCGGCGAACAGCCGCTCCGCGAGGTCGAGTTCACCGCGCTCCATCGCGAGGGACGCCCGGTGCGCGAGCAGCGTCTGCCGCTCCCCGGTGTCCCCCAGGGCCCGGAAGCCGTCGTCCGCGCGGGCGAAGCAGTCCTCGGCCAGGTCGTACCGCCCGGTCGTGACGCAGATCGTGCCGAGCGCGGTCAGCAGCCGTGGGACGGTCTCCGCCGCCGTCTCCGCAGTGATGGACAGCAGGAGCGTGGCCTGTTCCTCGGCCGCTCCCCACTCGCCCCGGTTCATCAGCAACAAGACCCGGTTCAGGCCGAGTTCGGCGGCGCGCAGCCCGTCGGGGTCCTCGAACTCCGGGAACAGGGCCGCCGCTTCGTCCAGGCAGGCCATCGACTCGTCCAGCCGCCCCGTCCTGCTCATCACGTCGGACCTGGCGATGAGGGTCTTCAGTACGGTTTCCAGCCACAGTTGACGGCCTCGCGGGCCCATCTGCGCCGACGCGACGCCGTCGAGCAGAGCCCGGGACCGCTCGACCGCGTTCTCCGCAGCGGGCAGGTCCGAGGAGGTCAGCAGGACACTGGCCAGGTCGCACAGCAGGTGCGCGCGCAGGAACTGTACGTCGGGTGAGTCCTCGATGGACTCGGCCAAGGCGAGCAGCTCGCCGTAGACGGCGCACGCGGCCGCGAAGTCGGCGGCCATGTGGTGCTCGTGGGCCAGGGCGAAGCCGCTGTCGAACGGTTCCCCGTACAACTGCATCGCCGCTCGGACCTCTGGCTCGTTCGCGTCCGGCATCCGTCAGTAGTCCTCACCGGTGGCGGTGGCGGCGAGGAGCTCGGCGAGGAAAGGCGCCGAGCAGGCGTCGCAGGCGTCGTCGGACGTCCGGGGCTGTGCCGCGTCGGCCAGTCGCCGCCGGGCCAGGGCGCGGATCGCGTCACGGTCGGCGCGGCCCTCGGGACCGGCGCCCGGGTCGAAACCGGGCAGCAGGACACCGACTTCGACATGCGGCGGCGTCGCCACGGCAGGCACATCCGGACTCGGGTTCAGGTCGAGATCCGCCCGGCCGGTCCACACGTCGTCCCGTCTGGCGAGGGGCACCCGGCTCGGAGGACCGCCGTGCACCCGGACCTCCGCGACGAGAAGCGCACCGGCGACGGGTGCCGCGACGTGCGCGACGACCTCGACCTCGATCCGGCGGCGCGCACCGAGCGCGCGAGCGGTCCAGGACACGGAGTCCTCGGCGGCGTCGACGAACCCCGGCGGGTAGCGCCGCCAGTCGTTGGTCCCCGTACCCCGGGCGATGACCCGGCCGCCGACGACGGGAGCGTCGCCCGCCGCGAGGGCATAGCCGTCCCGCCGTGCGAACGGAACGCCCGCGTCGACCGGAGTGCCGGCGGGGCCGCGCTCCAGGGCCGAGCGCAGGTCGCGCAGGTCCGGCCCGACCAGCGCGGCGCCGTCCGCCGCGCTGTCGATCAGCCACAGGACGTTCTCCAGGCGGCGTGCCGTGGCCGCCGGTCGGGGCGCCGCGCGCCACCACTGGATCAGTGGGTCGAGTGCGGCCCGGTGCTCCAGGATCAGATCGGCCACGCAGTCGTCGGGCTGGTCGTCCAAGTCGTCGAACAACTGCTGGCATCGGTGGGTCACCGCGGCCAACTCCAGCCCCAGCACGTCCGGTTCGAGCAGGGGGATGCCGTCCGTGTACGACGCCGGCCACCACCGGGCCGCCCAGTGCCCGAAGCCGAGCCGGGCGGCGGCGCACGCGAGCGGGGTCGGCTCCGCCGACACCGGTACGCGCACCGGCTCGTCCGGTCCCGCCGCGGCCGCGCACTCGTGCACGGCCGGGCCGACCCCCGCGCCGTAGACCGCCCCCAGCCAATGCAGCGACCGCCCCACGGAGTGCACTGCCCCCACCGGCAGCCCCG